>JBDLIZ010000503.1:0-4685 GCA_039714615.1 Pseudomonadota bacterium
TGCCGCGATAGTGCCAGGGTGAAGGGGTCCTCAGGGTCTGTTTCAAAAACTGCACCGCCTCTCTAAGCAGGGGGTCATTCCGCCACTCGATACTGCGACTGCGGTCGGTGTAGCGCATATGCAGGTGGCCATCCGAATAGACGGCAAACACCGGCCCCGTGCGTGCCGGCCTGAGCTCCTGTCCATCCACGATGTTGGCTGGGATGGTCATCGCCTCGGGATGCATCAGCGCCCGGATATAGTCCAGGTTTTCATCCCGGATCAGCAGATAGGCGATCTCATGGTCCAGCAGGTCGTTTTCACCACCCTCGTCAGCCGGCTGCACGCAGTGGAGCAAGAGTCCATGTATCTGGTGATCCAGAGGATTGTAGTAACCATCGGTGTGCCAGGCGATAGGCCGGTCTGAGTAGGGTATATACCCCTGATGCAAGGCATCCGGCTGCACGGTGAGTGAGGTGATGGCGTCGTTGTCCGCACACATGTTGTGGTCCAGCCGTTCCAGGCCGAAGCGGTGGCCCAGGTCACGGATGATGTTCTTGTCAGAATCCTCTCCCGTCAGGCCTGACCAGATCGCCATATTGGTTTTTCGGCAGCGTTGCAGCAGGGCCTGTTGCTCCGTATCGCTCAACTGGTGCGGGTCCCTGATCTCCACCACCAGATCCCCGATCTCTCTGGGGTAATCGGTGAGTTTCTTCTCTCTCCATCGCCGGTAATCAGCCGCCAGGCCAAGGTCGAAGGGTTTCATCGCTGTTTGCATAATCGAGCCATTTTCTCAGAACAGGCGGGTCTTTGATAGGGTTGCAACTATTAAGCTGATCAACCCGCTGTATCAGCTAGGTCCCGGCGGTGGGGATAGGTTGGCGAAACGCGCTGTAAATACGTCCCTGTACGCTCCACGGTGGCATCCATGCCGCCGAGGGTTTCGCCAACCTATCCCCACCGCCTTTTTGTGGGATACCAGCTGAGAGATGGGGCATTAATGTTTCGGTAATGGCTTAACCTTACAGGAGCTGCCCCAGAGGCGTGAAATCAGACGTTCTGTTTTCCCCCCTGAGGCGCTGCTCCAGAACTGCTCTCTACCACTGTGGCGGGGTTCGTTGAGCAAGCCTTCCGCGGCAAGGCGTTTTTTCAGCTGTTTTGCCACGGCCAAACCGGTGTCGATGATGGCTGCCTGTCCAGAGACGGTTTTTTCGATATCAGCGATGAGAAAAGGGTAGTGGGTACAGCCAAGCACCAGGGTATCAACACCCCTCTCCAGGAGTGGAGATAACTGTTCATTGATGATGGTCTGAGGATTTTCGTGTGAGGGATACTGCTGCTCAACCAGTTCCACCCAACCCGGGCAGGGTTGAATCAGAACCGTGGCGCCATTACCGTGGCGGTTCATGAGGCCCTGGAATTTTTCACTACCAAGCGTTCCCTCTGTCGCCAGTATGGCAATCTTTCCGTTACGGCTCTGGGTTATGCCGGGTTTGAGCCCAGGCTCCATGCCGATGATCGGTAGTTTGAATGCGTGGCGAAGCGTGGAAACCGCCGCGGCGGTTGCGGTATTGCATGCAACCACAATGGCTTTTGCTCCTTGACGGATGAGGAATTCAGTTATTGCAACCGATCTTTCTCTGACATAATCGGCACCTTTGTCTCCATAGGGCAAGTGGTCGCTGTCAGCTACATAGATCAAGTCTTCCGCGGGTAACAGTTTCCGGATATGGGAAAGAACGGAAAGCCCACCCACACCTGAGTCAAAGACACCGATGGGTTCATTGCGCGATGCCTTTGTTTGGGGCGTTATAGACATTTTTTGTCAGCTTTCTCCATCTGTATGATGTCGTCGATGTGATGATATCAGTTGAGTGGAGTGCTTTTAACTCAAGTTTCGGAGTTCAGGTACCGCCAATGAGATATCAAGCGGAGAGGGAGATAGGGTTTTGAGACACGCTGTTAATACGCTCCCTGTACGCTCGACTGTGGCCTTCCATGGCCGCAGACGCTCTCAAAACCCTATCTCCCTCTCCGCTCACCGTTTGAACTCCGAAACTTGAGTTTTAAGCAAGGCGTCAATCTCGGTTTCCAGCCGATTGATCAGGAGCACAATTTCATTGACGTCATTAGATTTACAGCTGGTCTCCAGTTCCTTGACCACGCTGTTCAGGGCGGGGACCCCACATATAGAGGTGGCGCCATGTAACCGGTGTACAATATCCCACAGGTTGTCCAAGCGGCTTTCATCAAACCTTTCCCTAATGCTTGCCAGTTCTCCTGGGAGTTCATGACAGAATTTTTTAAACAACTCCTGTGCCTGTTGCTGATCGCCACCCGTTGCCCTCAGCAGTTGTTCCATGTCCCTGATGGGTGAATGACCTGATTGTACCCCTTGCACAAGTGAATCAGGCAGTGATTCCGGGGGTGCCTGCAGATCCAGCAGTGGCAAAATGATGCTCCATAATTGCGCTGTGTTTATCGGTTTGAGAAGGTAGCCATCCATTCCGGCAGCCAATATCTCATTGCGGGTTGCCGGGACCGCGTCCGCAGTCAAGGCAACGATGGGAATCTGCTTATCCGTGCTATTGTTTTCCCGGATCTGTTTGCTTGCCTCAGTCCCTTTCAGTCTTGGCATGTGGATATCCATCAATATCAGGTCGAATCGACCGTTGCTAGCCAATTCTATTGCCTGCAAGCCATCCTTTGCCTCGGTAATCTGTGCGCCCTTGTCTGTGAGGAGTAAATTTATCAAGGTGAGATTGATTTCGTTATCATCAACAATCAAGATGCTCTTACCTTTCAAGGGCTTGTGTTCAAGGTCTATACAAACAGGTTGAGATGAATAGGTTGTTCTATGTCCATCGAGCGAAAAAATATCATGCAATACGTCGTGGAGCGTGCTACTGCTCACTGGTTTGGGTAAGACCCAGCTATCATCGGAGAGGTGAAATTCATTGATGATCTTCCGATTTGATGTGCTTAGCAGGATAAGCAAGGGTATTTGGCAATCTTCAAATATTTTGAGGGGTTTACTGTTTGAGCTATAGCTATCGATGTTTTTTTTGGTGAACCCGAGAATGATCAGATCATATCCTGAAATTTCACTCTTCACCTGATCGATGGACTGCCTTGTTTCTACCTCTATACCCAATCCCTCCAGTTGATGTATGAGAGACAGGTTTGAGAGTTTATGCTCATTGATAAGCAGGCAGCAATTTCCCTTGAAGGGTAGTTCTTGCGGTTCATCCTTGATGGTCTCTATTTTTCCCAATTTCAATGTCACATGAAAATTGCTGCCTTTGCCCAGCCGGGTTTCGAAACCAATGGTTCCATCCATTGATTGGGCGAGTTTTTTGCTGATGCTCAGGCCCAATCCTGTGCCGCCATATAGGCGACTGGTTGATGAGTCTGCCTGGTGAAACGAGTCGAACAGATGGGCTTGAGACCTGCTGTCGATGCCAATACCTGTATCGGTAACTGAAAATGAGAGGATGCAGTCTGTATCTGTTTCACTATCGAGCATGACGCGCACGACCACATCACCAATATGCGTAAATTTGATGGCGTTGCTCAAGAGGTTGACCAGAATCTGCCTGATCCTTGTCTCATCGCCAATAAGCTGACGGGGTACATCAGAGTAGATCATGAGCACCAGTTCCAGCCCTTTTTCATGGGCCGATGGCGCAAGCAGCAGAACCGGTTCTTCAAAACAGTCTTCTACATGGAAAGGTGTCGTTTCCGGCTCTATTTTGCCATATTCCAGCTTTGAATAGTCGAGTATCTCATTGATGATTTCCAGCAGGTTGCTGGCTGATTTTGAGATGGTCTTGACCAATTCATACTGATCGGGTTTCAGGTCTGTCTCTAACAACAGGTTTGCAAAACCGATGACACCATTCATGGGTGTGCGAATTTCGTGGCTTATATTGGCGAGGAACTCTGATTTTGCTCGACTGGCCTGAAGTGCCCGTTTTTTTGCCAAATCAAGTTCTACATTTTGAATCTCCAGTGCTTCCATGGTTTCCGTTAGGTCCGCCGTGGCCTGATCTATCAGGTGCTGCATTGACGCATAAGAGTTTTTCAGTTCGGTAGACATGGCATTGAAGCCATCTTCGAGGCTGCGCAATTCACCGCTGGAGGTTTCTGGTACGCTTACGGAGAGATCGCCATTTTTCATGCGGATAACTGCTTTAGTAAGACGAGAGATTGGACTTATTACTCCTTGGCTCAGGGTAAGTGCAAAACCGCTGGTGAGAATGAGTCCAATAAGCAGCATGAAGAGACTGTCGAGAATAATCCGCTCTCTTGTTTCCGCAACTCTGGCCGTGCTCAAACTGACGAAAACGGTTCCCATGCTGGCGGATGCTAATGAGTCGTGAAATAATACCTCCTGGTCAGGATAGTCGGTTACACTTATGGATTCTGGCTCTTGTATGACGGGTGCCGAGAATCTCACAACTCCATTGGCCTCAAAGGTGACATCAGTGGTTTTTTGTTTACTAATATTTGCCAGAATCTTATGATCGGAACTGAGGATCCTGATGCTATATACATCCTTTTGCATGAATATCGGCCGTAGACTCATTTCAAGGGTATTTTGGTCGCGGGTAAAAAGGCCGTAGACACTGACTGCCGCTGCTTCTTTGGCGAGGGAGTTTCCACGTTCCTGAAATCCATTCATCAGATCGTTCAGCTGAGAATTT
>JBDLIZ010000504.1:0-4672 GCA_039714615.1 Pseudomonadota bacterium
GCGGATATCCTCTCGCTGTGTGACGACAATCTGGTGTTTGAGAAGAATTTCGTCGAGGGCATCAATGCGGATCTGTTGTGCCCGTTTCACTATCACGGTATCCATGATCGGGAAGTCGACTATACCGAGATTCCTTGGCGCAACGGGCGCTTCGACCCCAATGACCTGAGCAATAAACTGGCCACCCACGCCCGCGCCAAACACGCGCTTTCGGTGTGGCGGAAGCTACGCCAAAGCCGGACCCTGGCATTCTGCGTCTCCCGTTCCCATGCAGAGTTTATGGCAGATTATTTTGCCAAGGCCGGTATCCGTGCGGTGGCGGTGCATGCTGAGTCGGAATTGCCGCGCAATGCGGCATTGAAACAGCTGAAGAACGGCAAGCTGAAGGTGATATTTTCGGTAGACCTGTTCAACGAGGGTACCGATCTTCCCGCCATTGATACGCTGATGATGCTCAGGCCGACCGAGTCGAAGATCCTCTTTCTGCAGCAGTTGGGGCGTGGTTTGAGGTTGCATCCTGGAAAAGATCATGTGCAGGTATTGGACTTCATCGGTAATCACAAGGCATTTCTGAACAAACCAGAATCTCTGTTTGGGGTGCGTTCCCTACATGAGTTTATCCGGCGGCAACAGACTGATGATTTGCCACTGCCCAAGGGCTGTTATGCCAACTATGACCTGGGTGTGATCGATTTTCTGCAACAAGTGACCAAGAGCCTGCCGAAGGGGATTGTTGAGACCTATGAGTTGCTGAAGTTGGTGGACCAGCAGCGACCGAGCGCTGTTGAGATGTATCGTGCCAGGGTAAATTTTACACACATCAGGAGCAAGTTTGGCACCTGGTTTGATCTGGTTGCCGAGCGTGGGGGGCTGGATGAGAGACAGCAAGTGGTGTTGCAGCGGCATCGATCCTACTTCCTTGAAGTCGAGAAGGCAGCCATGACCAAGTCGTACAAGATGGTGCTGCTGGAGGCGCTGCTGGAACTCGATGGTTTTATCCATGCGCAGACCACCCACGACCTGGCGATCCGCTCCGGTGAGATTCTGTTGCGCCGCCCTCCATTGATGGTCAAGGATCTGCCCAAACGTTTTCAAAATTTGGCCGATGTCCTTACCACTCGTCCTGGTCAGTGGCTTACTTACTGGAACTCCAATCCGGTGAACGCCTTTGTCGGTGGCAATAATAATCAGAACAATCGATTCTTTGACCTGGAAGCGGATCGGTTGACGCCCAATTTCGAACTGGCGACCGAAGATCGTGATCTGTTTCGCGCCATGATTCAGGAATTGGTTGACTACAAGCTGGCAATGTATATGGATCGGGAGCAGGGGGACGCGAATACCGGTGCTGTAACGGCACCAACTACCGGTGTGAAAGCCGGTTCGGACTGGGACGAGATCCCGTTTTTCCCCAATCTCAAGATTGCCTGTGGTTATTTCAAAAACGCAGACGGCGGCAACGAGGACACGGTGAAAATACCCCCACTATATCGCGCCGATCCTTCACGCCATTTTATCGCGTGCGCTTCTGGCAATTCCATGAACGGTGGCAAGCAACCGATTCGTGATGGCGATTATCTACTCTTGGAATTGGTCAGCCCCGACAGTGCTGGCTCGATCAGTAACCAAATCATGGCCGTGGAGCGACAAGATGCCAGCGGTGATGACCAATATGTCCTGCGAGTGGTGCGAAAGCGCAGTGATGGCAATTACTACCTCCAGGCGAACAACTCCGACTATACCTATTTTGATGCTACCGAGGGGATGCGCACCTTTGCACGTTTGAAGTTCGTGATCCCAGAAGAAGACGTGAGAAGGTATTCGGGGACAGATCACGGTTAGAAGGTATTCGGGGACAAAGGTATTCTGGACAGACCACGGTTTATTCAATTTATAGACCCCGATAGGGGATCTATAAATCCTTCACCATTTAGCGATGGATAACGGGGTCCGAGTTATGCTCTGTGTACAGAAGTCTACGCAGCTATGCCAAAAAACTACATACTGAAGGAAGGGTTCAGAGGAAGAGGTCTTTTAATGTGCCTTCTTGTCAGCACATCAAGAAATGGCCTAACATCATAATCAATACCGACCAAGAATACTGTTGCGCTCTTGGTGGCAGGTTATCATGGCGTTCGGCAAAAAACTCACAAGGCACATAGGTGATGAAATGAACACAAAAGAACTAATTGACGAGGCAGTGTCACTTCCAGTGGAAGAGCGTGCATTGGTAGTCGATTCCTTACTCCGAAGCCTGAATCAACCAGAATCTGACATAGATAAAAATTGGTCGGCTGTCGCTCAACGAAGGCTGGCTGAACTGCGCTCTGGAGCAGTGGAGGCTGTGTCAGGAGAGGAAGTGTTTAAAAAAATATGGAAAAGGTTTGATAAATGAACTTTTCGTTTCATCCTGAGGCAAAAGCAGAGTTCAATGAAGCAATCGAATATTATGAGGATATAGACTCCAGGCTTGTGAGAAGAACGGGGCCAAGAGAAGAACGGGGCCGGGTCTTTCATTTTGCCTTCTTGCCAGTAACTGAAGAGATGGCCTAACATTATAAGAGTGAGATGGGGTCTGGTCTTTCAATTTGACTTCTTGTCAGCAACTGAAGAGATAGCCTAACATCATAATCAATATCGACCGCAAAATTCGAGGCGTTTCCACCTTTAAAGGGTTGACCAAAATGAATCTAAAGCAAATTGAAGACGAAGCACTCCATCTGACTGAAAAAGAACGTGCAGAATTAGCTCAGAAACTCCTGCTTAGCATTGATTCTCCTGCTGAAGATGAAGTCGCGCTAGATTGGCTACTTGAGGCGCAACGTAGAGCTAAAGAACTTGATGAAGGTATTGTTCAACCAATACCTGCGGAGGAAGTCAGGCGCAAGGCGCAGGCACTTCTTAGGTGAGTTATTACTTTCACCCCGCTGCAGAAGCAGAGCACCTTGAAACGGTAGCTTGTTATGAGTCAAAAAGACCAGGACTTGGTGCATCGTACTTGGCCGAGTTTGAAAAACTTATGACAGATATTCTATAGACCACAAGCCTGATATACGACGTAGAGGAATTACGAAGTTTCCGTTCACCGTGTTGTACAGATCAAATTCTGATTCTGTACAAATATTAGCAGCCGCACATCATCGGCGGCGTCCTGCATATTGGTTGATCAGGCTCTAACGAATCCCTGTTTTTTCTGCGACTGTAGTGCCGTGAAAACCGACAATATCTTTAATACCAGCCAGATGACCGACAAAAAATTCGATCTTTTTCGTCATACTCTATACGGGCAACATAGCCCTTGTATTTCATCATGTTCATTGCGTAATACCCACCTGCTCCAGGAGTTTACGGGTATCTTTAACATGCTACCGCAATAAATGAACTCAATTCCGAGCAAGCTTGTTGGTGGGTCGACTTATCTCACGGTCGATGTATTGCCTTAGCTGGATGGTGAACGTGAGGCGCGCGTAGAGGAAGCCGAGCAACTGGCTCAGGTCAAGCGACACGACCAATTTAATTTGGTGCGGATTGATGAGACGGATCAGAGTATCGCTCTGCTCAACTATCCGGAGTTTGTCGACGATCCATTCCCTTCACTGCAAGAAAGCTGGCGGGTAGATCTGAATTGCTCAACGGTGAGTTACCGCACCTATGCGGATTCGCTGAACCCACCCATCCTGCATCGCAAAGAGCTATTTCTTGAACTGGATGACCCCCGTCGTGAGATGTATGCGGAGCTGACCAGCACAGCCGAATCCATCGGCCTGTTCGACGATCCAAGGCGTATCGGATATCAACGTCAATGGCTGGCGTTGATACGTGAAAAGGGCTATCGGATCGAAGGTCATTCCCTAGTGCCGATCGGTAACGACGAGTCGGAGGCAGAGGATGGGATGGATTTATCCCCACTCCATGAAGATTGGGAGGCTTCTCGGCACCTGACTGCCCTGGTTCGATACGGTTTTTCAGCACCGGTGCAGTCGCTGGCGCGCTATGGATTTCTGGATGGCCGCTATCAGCTATTCGACTATGGCTGCGGACGTGGGGACGACGTTCGCGGATTGAACGAAAACGGTCTATCGGCGGCAGGCTGGGATCCCTACTACGCACCTGATAACCCTCTTTCGTCAGCGGATATCGTCAACCTGGGCTTCGTGGTTAATGTCATAGAAGACTTCGACGAACGCGTGGAGGCACTTACCCGGGCCTGGTCATTGGCAGAAAGATTGCTGGTGGTGTCCGTGATGTTGGAAAACCAGAACGAGCCTCGCGGCCAGCGGTTTCGTGATGGTGTGATGACGACCCGGGGGACCTTCCAGAAGTACTTCACTCAATCGGAAATCAAGACATTTCTGGAGCAGGTTCTCGACGAAGAGCCGATCCCGGTGGCACCGGGCGTGCTCTATCTGTTTCGCGACAAGGAGAGTGAGCAACGGTTTCTGATGGACCGATACCGCAGCAAGTATAACCGGCTCCGCACTCCGTCCTCACCACAGCGGGAGCGCCCGCAGAGACCGCGTCGGGACCGTGCAGCGGAACGCTACGCAGCCTACCGGGAACCGCTTGAGCGTCTATGGGCTCAGTGGCTTGCCCTTGGGCGCAAGCCGGACAAGTCTGAGGTGGATGCTCTCGTGATGCTGACAGAGGGTTTCGGTTCTGTACCCAAAGCCTT
>JBDLIZ010000505.1:0-4654 GCA_039714615.1 Pseudomonadota bacterium
GGTGGAATTTTTTACACCTCAGGCATCGTGTTCTTCGTCCTTGACCACTGGTACCCCTGGTGCCATGGGATCTGGCATTTGTTCGTACTCGCGGGCAGCGTTAGCCACTACTTCACGATTCTGCTCTTCTTGTGATGAGTCTAGATAAACAGGGACTTGGCTGCTCTCGCTAAAGGAATTGACCGGACCGGCCATCCAAATTGGCCACGAACGACTGGAACTCTGCCCGGCTCAACCAGCGGTCTGGCCGTGAATTGTCCGTTGGCCATAAGCTGAAGATATTTTTTACACACCAAGCTTCATAAGATCCCGGAACGTCCGGAGTTGGCCGAAAGTGTGAGTACGGATTGCTGGGCGTGAACGGCAAGTTATGCTGCATCTGAGACCTTCACTGTAACTCGGGGAATGTCGCTTTCTGGCCGAACTGAGACCTTCCTATTCAGGTACGGACCATAAGCTCAATGTATGTGTGTTTGAAATGGGCTGGACGGCAGGAGTTGGCCCGATAAGACGTTCACCATGAGAATAAGCAGAATAAACGCCCTTTCCCATTGGATGACTAAAGTATCGACATATTGCGGGCATGGCAATGACAGGGGTTATTGGTCTAAAATCGCATCATTTTGCGCTTTAGAGCGAGCCGAATACCCCTGGTGGAACGCTATTACCAGCACGACATGGTGAACCATCTGTTCTTTGAGGCCGACCGTAGCGAGGACATCAAGAATGACATCGCCGCATTATTTTCAGGCGATTTATGGCGTGGCAACAATGAGTTCCAGCGTATGTTACTGGAAGGCCGGCAAAACAGAAACCCGGTGGCACGGCGTGGTTTGTAGGGACTGATCATCCCTGCTTTACACTTTAATACGCGCTCGAGAGGGCTAGCCATGAAAAAGGGCGATTAAAGAGTAGCGTCCCCTTTTATTGATCATAATGGGTATCGGTTTGGCTGGGCTGGGTCTTATAATATGCCGCGTTGTCGTTCTCAATTGTCCCATGGCGTTATCGGTCGGTCCAGATCGGCAATTGGCGTAGGGTCTCCGGCGTCTCAACGGCGAGCTGAGTCATATTGATGGCTAGATTTTCTTTTAATAATCGGCAAACATGATTCCCGCCCTCATGCCCGAGCGCGGCGATGCCGTAAGCAAAGGCGCGCCCCAGAAGAACGAAATCCGCGCCAAGGGCAAGTGCCCGGATGATATCGAGACCACCACGCACGCCGCTGTCGAACAGCACGGTTGTTTCTGCTCCGACCGCTTTAATAATTTCAGGCAAGACCTGAATGGTCGGAGGGGCCGCATCGAATTGCCGACCCCCATGGTTCGAAACAATGAGGCCGTCGACACCAAGGGCAACGGCCCGTCGCGCCCCTTCTGGAGATAGAATGCCCTTGACCATGAGGGGCCCATGCCACTGATCGCGAATTTCCCTCAAGTAATCCTCGTCAACCGGTGCACTCAGTTCGTGAAGCAAAAAATTCGCCGTCTTGGCCATGTCGGTATTCCCAACGTAGCCCTCAATCAGCCGAAATGCTGGCGCCCCGTGCCTGAGCGTCGCTAGAGCCCAGCCTGGTCGCGCAAGAATGTGCATTAGCGTGCGAAAACCAATCTTCGTCGGAACCGTCAGACCGGCTCGGCGCTGTCGCTCACGCATACTGTATACGGGCACATCAATGGTCACAATAAGGGCGGTGAAACCGCTATTCATTGCTCTGCGGATCAAATCGTCCCGAATCGCGCGGTCCCTGGACGGATAGAGCTGAAACCAGCTTCGATCTCGGGCAATGGCCCCTACTGTTTCTAGCGTTTCGCAAGCGGCAGTACTTAGGCAATAAGGGATGCCGTGCGCATAAGCGGTTTCGGCGAGGATGTGTTCACCGCCAGGCCAGAGAAGACCGGTGGCTCCGAGTGGCGCTATGCCAAAGGGTGCTTCGAAGTTCTGTCCAAATATCCGGGTTTTCAAGCGCGGCTTGATGTCGCTTTCAGACCATCTCGGCAGCATGCGGATTGAATCGAACGCGGTCTGGTTCCGCCGATGCGTTGTTTCTTCACCGGTGCCGCTATCCAGATGTGCCCACGAGAAACGCGGGATCCTCTTCTTCGCCACGCGGCGTAGGTCTTCGACGGCTGGGAAGCGATCGATGAGATCCGTTGTCATTAGGTCTGCCTCGTCATGTGGTGGTACAGCCGGATTATTGTGGCGATATAGGAAGACTTGCCTGACAGAGTATCGTGCCACTTGGGGGCAACGCGCGTGGATGGCTCTAACTTTTCCTTAAACCGAGCCATCGGTCTTTCTTGACCCGATACTTGATCGAAAACTTGCTCGTAATCCTCCCACTCGGTTCCAAAAATCCGGTCGAGAACCCTTGTTCCCAATCCATAATTCTTGATGTATCGGGAATGGTGCAGAGAATGATAGGTCGTGCTTGTAAAAAACTTACCCGTGAAATTCAAAAACGATTTCGATTTTATTTCGAAATTCGCATGACCATATGAATTAATGGATATATAAAAAATGTACCATCCTGCTATTCCGTAGAAATTTAAATCAACAAAATTGTCAATTGCAAACAGAAGACCCAAAATCCCCAAATTGAAAACCAGCTTTTCAGTAAACGAAAATGAGATCGCAGTAAAAGGGCTCGACAATACACTCTTGTGATGCTCCTTGTGAATCCAAAGCAGCGGCCTGGTATGGAAGGCTCGATGAGAAAAATAGTGCCAAATCTCAGCGCAGACCGCCGTCGTCAACAGCGACACGATAAAGGAGATCAGACTGGTACCGTTAAATAGGCCCAACGCCAAACAAAGGAGGAGAAGAAGCGCATGAATAGGAGCGTAGAGAGAATTCTTAAGCTCACGCTTCAATTGCTGGGTCGAGATAGGCAGGTTGTAGATTGTGCGGCGGCATAGGTTTAACTCCAATTTTTCGGCCAACATCCAACCAAAGGCCATTAGATGACCCAGTGTCGCAATAATCAAAAGCACAACGCTTTCTGGTCCACTAATCATATAGTTGATGTCCACAGTGTACGAGTCGATTGAGATGAACCAACTTTTGTGCAGGATTCGAACACATTGATCCGCCCAGGCATGGTACTTAACCTTCTTCCTGGTGCGCCAGATCGATCATCATCGGATAGGATGCGCCGTTTTCGTAATGGATAAACTTGTCGCCCACGACTTTGAACCCAAAGAACTTGAACAACGGTAATAATCTTGGGATACAATCAATGTAGCATTCTCTTATATTGTGTCTTCCCCCATATTGCCTGATCGCGGCAATCAACTTCATGGCGATCACCCCACCACGACTTGAATTCTTCACTGCAAATTTTGTGATAACGCCTGTCTTCTGTGGGTGATGAATCGATGCATCCATATTGTAGAAGTCTTCGAGAATCCCTAGAGGACCTTCGGCCGATAAGTTGCCCCGAATAGTTCCAACTGTTTCATCGTCTTTAACAGCGATGAAGGTGAGCCCACAATCATCGAGCGGATCTCTTATGATCTTGTTCTCATGATCCGCATTCGGGGATTCTCGGTCCAACTCCTCGCAATACACCTGATACCGCACACGAAACGCTTCGGCCAGCATCGCGTCATTTCGGCACAGATAAACCTCTACATTTGTCTCGGAATCAGCACCTTGTACGCCATCCAGAAAAGCAGCCCCATCGTTCTGTCGCTGCTCCAGTATGCTGGCAAGGTATTTGGAAAACCTCACCGCGAGTTTCGGTTGTTCGCCTTCGATGCGCCGCAAGATGCGATCATTGACGACAAGCGCGCGCCCCGCGGTCTTCGCCTTAACAGTCGCCGTGGCGGGACACCCCTTCAAGAAACTGAACTCCCCAATGAGCGCGCCAGGTCCTTGCTCGATGGGCTGTGCCCTTTCGTTTTCGGTATCTAGCCGAACCGTGACGTATCCTTCGGTGATCAGATAGACGTCCCTATAGTGGTGACCTTTAACACGAAGGATGTCACCTGGACCAAAGTGTATTGTCTGGCAGAAGCCAGCCAGCATCTCAGAACACCTTACGTCTCCGAAAAAAGAGCTTTCATTGTTCAGCATTGGTTTTCCATGCCTGATTAGATTTAGATTCATGAGATAGTTTGCCCAATATGGTACGTCTGTTCCTTCGACCCTGAACTACGCTTTGCTGACTACCACTGTGGTATTGGTGCCGCCAAACCCGAACGCGTTGGCAATTGCATAACGACTCCGAGCTAGTCTCTGCGACTGATTCGGCACATTATTCAGGTCACACTTGGGGTCCGGGTTGTCAAGATTGATGGTGGGCGTCGCAACACCATGGTTCAGAGTCAGTAGCGAGGAGATCATGCCGAACATGCCGGAAGCGCCGAGTGTGTGTCCCAACATCGACTTCCCCGATGAGACGGGGATCTCTGACGCCCGCTCGCCGAAAACCACCTTGATCGCATCGGTCTCGATCACATCATTGGCCTGGGTACCAGTACCGTGAGCATGGATAAAATCAACATCTTCGGTTGTGATGCCGGCATCCTTCAGCGCATCGCCCATGACGTCCACCTCGTGCTCCATGCTTGGACGGGTCCCATGTTCGTGGCAGGTAGTGGAGGCGTAACCATCCACGTAGCCGATGATCTCCACGCCCCGCTGTTGTGCA
>JBDLIZ010000506.1:0-4652 GCA_039714615.1 Pseudomonadota bacterium
ACGGATGCCAACTTCCGGGATCTGGACATTGCCGCAGCAGGGCCGGTGGTGCGTGAGGTCTCTGACGTGTTTGACTATTTCTGGAATGGCGACTGGTCTGTGCCGATCGCGGCGTTGGTGGATCGGCCCTACACCGAGGCGGACCTGCAGGCGGCCACAGAGACCATGCGCGAGCGGATTACCGCAGACAACTACCCCTATCCGCTGGATGAGGATGTCACCGGTCTCAGGTCCGAGCTGGCCTCGATACGCGACAAATTCATCTGGGCGCCGGGTCAAATCCTCTGGGACGATCCGGCTGCCATCGAAGAGGGCTTTACACAAGGCACCATGAGCAAAGCCCTTTTCAAAAAGGTTCAGACGTTGCAGAACGAGTTGCTCATCGAGTCGGCCTACTTTGTACCCGGGGACAAGGGTATTGAAGCCTTGAAGCAACTGCATGAGCGGGGTGTCAGGGTTCGGGTTTTCACCAACTCGCTGGCCTCCAACGATGTGGTGGCCGCTCATGCCGGCCATGCAAAGTATCGCGACAAGCTCGTTGAGAACGGGGCGGAACTCTATGAAATGCGCCCCGACGCGGGGGTGATCAAAAAAAAGCTTGTCACGGGTACATCGAAGGCGGCCCTGCACACCAAGGCGTTGGTCTTCGATCGGGAGTCAGTGTTCATCGGTAGTTTCAATCTCGACCCTCGTTCGGGCAGGATCAACACCGAGGCGGGCCTGTATGTCGAGAGCCCGGAGTTGGCCGCGCAGGTGCTTGCCTACATGGACGAAGGTGTTCTGCCGGAGAACAGTTACCGGGTGCTGCTGGACGCGGACGGGGATCTTGTCTGGGTGACGGAGGTCGAAGGCCATGAAGTGCGCTTCCACGTGGAGCCGGAGACGGGATTGTGGGAGCGCTTCATGTCGGGCTTCATCCAGATGTTGCCGGTCGAAAACCAATTGTAAACCCGGCAAACAGGTTACACGCATCCTGCGCTTTTATAAAAGTTCAGGTGTAACTGCAGTTGATTGATGACAGGAGATTATAAAATGAACAAGATGACTTGTACTGTGTTGATAGCGGTAATGACCCTGGGGTTTGCTTCGCCTTCTCTGGCGGATGTGGGCGTGACGGATGCATGCCAGGATGACGTTAAGGATTTACAGGATAAAATTCGCGATAACAAGGATGACTATACGGCGGAATCACGCAGAAAGGCGGAGAAACAATTAATGGCCGCCAGGACCAATCGTGCGAATCCGGCTAAATGCCGCGGCAATATCCTCGATGCCCGCAAGGAACTCAAGAAAGGGAAAAAGGACAAGAAGAAGGATTGATTTTGCAGGTGAGGTGTTGGTGCTCCCACATCAGAAATTAATGCATCCATCAATGGGGTTAAGAACGTAGCTGCAAAGGAGATCGAGACAAGATGACGAATGAAGAAACACAGACTGAAGAACCCCGGATAGGTGAATTTCTCCTGGCGCGCGGCGGGCCGTTCTACGCGCTGCAACGGCAGCTTGGCCTGTTGCGCGAGGATGCGTTTCGTGCGGGTTCGCGGGCCCTGTTGTTCGTTGGGCTGGCCTGGGGCGTGCCGCTGTTTTTGAGTCTGATCGCCGGTGATGCCGTCGGGTCAGCTACCGATAAGCCTTATCTTCTTGACCTGGCTGTCTGGGCGAGGTTTTTCATCGCCGTCGGCCTCTTTATGCTCATGGAGCGGCAGGTCGAAGAGCGGCTGAGGGCGCATTTGGTACAGTTCGCACGCGCACCCCTTCTGGCGCCAGGTTCATTCGAAGCAGCGGCCAGGGCGGTGACAAGGGCGCTGAAACGGCGTGATGGGTTTATCGCCGAGGCCGTCTGCCTGATAATCGCGATCCTCATTACCATCGCCACGTTTTTCAGGCTGCTTGATACCGGGAGCGCGTCATGGGCGGTGCGTATAGCGCAGGACGGAAATGCATTGACCCTGGCGGGATGGTGGACCGTGGCCGTGAGCAATCCGATCTTCTGGTTTCTCCTGCTGCGCTGGCTATGGCGGCTGTTGGTGTGGTCGATGTTGCTGCGCGAGCTGGCCTCACTGGAGCTGCGTCTGGTGGCGACACACCCCGACAGTCACGGCGGCCTGGCTTTCATCGGCCAGTATCCCAACGCCTACGCCACGTTTGTCTTTGCCGTGAGTTGCGTGCTGGGCGCTGCCCTTGCCCATGAACTCCTGGCGGGTGATCTTGCGCCGGCGACCTACGGCTATGTGATGGGCGCCTGGTTGCTGATGATACTTGCGCTCTTCGCCTACCCGCTGTTTGCATTCCGCAAGCCACTCACCGAACTTAAGGAACGAACGCAGCTCGCCTGCAGCGCCCAGGCAACGCGGCATCTTCGTGCCGCCGAGCGCGAGATTCTGGGCCGGAACATCAGTGCAGCCGGGGATGCCGAACCGGTGGCCGCCCAGGAGATTCCCGATCCTTCCAAGTTGTTCACGACGGCCGGAAAGCTGTCCACGCTGCTTGTCAGCCGTACGGCGTTGCTGCCGGTCTCGGCGGCAGCACTCCTGCCGCTGGTTGCCGCCAGCGCCACGCAACTGCCGCTCAAGGAAATCCTCAAGGTCGTGAAACGTCTTCTGCTTCTTTAGGGCTCGCGTAGAAATTAATTCACATTACCGCGCAATAATAAGGAGAAAAAACAATGATGAAACCACGCCACCTTACGACTATTCTCTTTTTGCTCTCTGCAATTTCCACCACTGCCTTGGCGGTGGAATACCTCCCGGACAAGGCGGGGGTTGTCAGCGCGATGGGGCTGGAGGAGTTCTCTCCCTAAGCCGGTCGGGAATTTCCGACGCGCGTACTGTGGGGGACACCCATCTGCATACGGCTGTGTCGGTCGATGCGGGGACGATGTGCCGGATTGGCCAGGAGGACGCCTTTCGGTTCGCACGTGGCGAGGAGGTGCTGACCACCCACGGGTTGCGGGCCAGGCTTTCCCGGCCGCTGGACTACATTGTTATTTCGGATCACGCCGAAATGTACGGCTTGATGCCACAGATCCTGAAAGGCAATCCAGAGATCCTGGCCACCGAGAAAGGCAAGCATTGGTACGACATGATGAAGGGAGGGGATCCTGATCAGACCTTTGCGGCCGCTATGGAGATCGTGACCTCGCTGTCCGAGAAAGACCCGCCCATCGAGAGTACCCAATCGGTTCGCCACGCGTGGCTGGACTATACCGCTCTCGCCGACAAGTACAATGAGCCTGGACGCTTCACGGCGCTGATCGGGTACGAGTGGACTGCAATCGGGGGCGATAATCTGCATCGTAACGTGATCTTCCGCGGCGACGCCAGCATGGCCAATCGCACATTGCCCTACTCGCAGTTTGATAGCCAGAACCCGGAGGACCTTTGGAGGACGCTGGCCGCGTTCGAGAAGGAGACGGGCGCCGAGGTTCTGGCTATTCCCCACAACGGTAACCTGAGCAACGGCCGCATGTTCACCGTCGAGACATTCAATGGCCAGCCGCTTACCCGGGAACTCGCCAGGCTGCGGGCTCGCTACGAACCCCTTGTTGAGGTCACCCAGATCAAGAGCGATGGTGAGGCGCATCCGTCGTTGTCTCTGAATGATGAGTTCGCCGACTACGAGACCTGGGACGCGTCGAACCTCAATGGCACCGAACTCAAGACACCGGAGATGTTGCAATGGGAATATGCCCGTGAGGCGCTTAAAACCGGCCTGTTGCTCGAGCAGAATCTCGGTATTAACCCCTACAAGTTCGGCATGATTGGGAGTACCGATGCCCACACCTCGATATCTTCCATCGAAGAGAATAATTTCTTCGGAAAGCACTCGGGGGTAGAGCCTGAGCCGCACCGTTGGGAACATGTCGTGATTGAAGCGCCCGATCCGAAACTGACCGTGTACGGTTGGCAGCAGGCTTCCTCCGGCTATGCTGCGGTCTGGGCCACTGAAAACACGCGCGAGGCGATCTTCGACGCCATGAAGCGCAAAGAGACCTATGCCACCACCGGTTCGCGCATGACCGTCCGTTTCTTTGGTGGTTGGGAATTCGAAGATGCGGATGCTTTGTCCAGACTCCCTGCGGGAGTGGGTTACGCCAAGGGCGTGCCCATGGGGGGTGACCTGCGCACAGCTCCGGAGGGGAAAGCGCCGAACTTTCTCGTCGCTGCCATGAAGGATCCCTACAGCGGGAATCTGGACCGCATCCAGATTGTGAAAGGATAGCTTGACGCCAAGGGGAGCCTCCAGGAAAAGGTTTACGACGTGGTCTGGAGCGACGATCGCAAACCAGGCGCAGATGGCAAGCTCCCGGCCGTCGGCAACACCGTCGATGTCGCCAACGCCACCTGGACCAATACCATTGGCGATTCGGAGCTGATCACGGTATGGCGTGATCCGGATTTTGATCCATCGCTCAAGGCTTTCTACTACGCCCGCGTGATCGAGATTCCAACGCCGCGCTGGACCGCCTATGAGCAGAAGTGCTTCAACATCAAAATGCCGGACAAGGTTCCGATGACCACCCAGGAGCGCGCCTATACCTCGCCAATCTGGTATACACCAAAGAGCTGATAACACGTACGAATAAACTATATAGGAGTGACCTCATGAAAAAACATTCAACCAGGTAGTGGTCCTTGCGGAGGCCTACAAGG
>JBDLIZ010000507.1:0-4647 GCA_039714615.1 Pseudomonadota bacterium
CACGCGGATGTCCCCTAGGAATTATTGGCATATATTTTCGTACGGTACGCGACGATACGCTAATACCCAGCTTGAGCAGTAATTCATTGGCGATGCGCTCTTCGCCCCAGGACGGATTACTCATAGCCATTTCGCGGATCAGTTGTCTGAGTGCTGCAGGTATCGGTGGACGCCCCGGTCGTGATTTCCAGCGCCAGAACAGGCGAAAGCCCTGACGGTGCCATCGGACTAATGTTCGGGGCTGGACAACAACCAGCGCATCACGCCAGTTGAATAACCTGGAAAGCAGCACGAGTGCAATTCGGGCAGCCGTGTCAGTCTGGCGAGGCTTGGCTTTGTGCTCCTGGAACATGGCCAATTGTTTACGCAAGAAGAGATTCTCGGCAGCAAGTGTGCCCTGCGGAAGTAGGGCAAGCCAGAGGAATGTGGCCAGGTCGCCGAGCAGTGTGATTATCTTTTTGACACCTTCCATGACGGGCAGTATCTTGCCATATCATGGAGGGTGGCGCGATTCATAGGTAACTGCATCCTTAAGAATCAACGGGATTCAATTTTTGCGGATGACAGGGGAAGGCTGCTATCTGTTGCAAGACCAAGTTAGCGTTTTCGAGTGATAATGAAGAATTAGCCTGGGCAACATTTTTTGGTTGATAGTAACATTTAGAGGATCAGAGCATGGCAACCGAAAATGAGGATACGAAGAACAATTCTGCATCCGAAGTAATGGATGAGAGACAGGTAGTCGAGGAAGCGAACAGTTCACGGGACTTTCCAGGTTCCAAGAATGAGCCACCTGACTTTGGAGTGCCTGCTCCGGAGTTGAACGTTGCTCCCAATTTTTCCCAAACTGCACAACAGGCGACTGGGCGACCCTCGCCAGGTTCACACTCACCGGATTTCCCCATCTCTACACCGATGGATGCCGAAGCCAGGGCCTTGATTGAAACCAGTTATCGTATCGGCGAGGCTAGTAGTGCAGACGAGTACCACTCCTACAGCAGCCTGCTGCTGGCAACCATGTTCGCCGATAACTCTGCCTCCCGCTGGTTCAGTCGCAGATTGCAGGAACTTAACGTGGACCCGGCCGAACAGAAGAAAAAGCTGGGTCTTGAAAACGAGCAACTCGAAAAACTGGTCAGTGGCGATGAAATAGGCGCTCATCGTGGGAAGTCGCTGGATTGGACTGTCTCGGCAAAAGAGTGGCTAGAGAATGCGAAGGCGTCGGCTGTACGGCGCCAGAAGCAAGAACCCATTGAGGTCAGTGCTCGAGATCTGATCGCCGCTTTCGTGTTTGCCCGTAATTTTCATGAGGGTGACCGCAAGCAAATGGGATTGGGTCCGGCGAACGAAGGGGCGGCCGACCAGGGCCAGGAGCTCGCCAATGGATTCATGAGTTTTGTTCTGGTGCACCATCCCGATGAATATGAAACCTGGGCGGAGATCTTCAAGGAGGAATTCAACGCCGAACCGGTGCCGGACATTGTGCAGGGTCCAGCTACTCGCCTCAGTTCCGATCGCTGGACTACGGATGACCTGTTGGGTTACCGAGGCTATGCGAGGGCCATGCATCATTTTCTGCTCCATCCTAGCAGCCGGCCGCCATTGAGCATCAGCATTCAGGCGCCCTGGGGCGCCGGTAAAACCTCGTTGATGCGTATGCTCCAGCTGGAACTGGACCCCGAGGCCGTCAAGGCGGCGCGAGCAGGCGGATGGAAGGCGTTGTATTCGAACCGGGCCGATGACTCGGACGGTACCCCGATTGGGCTGGGCACTTTTCTGAAAATTATCCGTGGCGAAAAAAACAAGGACAAAGAAAATGGATCATCAAAGTTTATGGGAGAGACACCGAAACGCTACACGGTATGGTTCAATGCCTGGAAATACGAAAGTGGTGACCAGCTATGGGCCGGCCTGGCTACGGCGATCATCGATCAGTTTACCTCCCGGATGACGGCCCTCGAGCGCGAGCGGTTTTTGCTTGGCCTGCAGGCATCACGCATCGACCCCGCAAAGGTGCGCGCTCAAATCTATGAATTGGCTTTCAACGAAACTCTGACAGGACTGAAGAATATCTGGCTCTGGGTACGGAGCGCGATACCGCTGGCCGTTGGGGGAGGATTCCAGATCTGGTCGGAAACCACGGCAGCGGCTTCAGCTGGAATCACGGCGACCGGTGGTCTCCTTCCCGCGGCTGTCCTTTTTTCCGCGCTGTGGGCCGCGGGCGAGATATTCACGCTTTATGGAAAGAAGAATGAAGAGGCCAAGGATGAACCCGTTTCCACCACCCTGAAAGATATCGTGTCGGTTCCCGATTACGAGTCCGAGATCGGGTTTACGCACAAGGTAGTCGACGACCTGCTGCGCATCTTTGAAGCGTTGATACCTGCAAATGCAAAGGAGGGGAAACCAACTGATACAGAGTGGCCCCCGATAGTCGTTTTTATCGACGATCTGGACAGGTGCTCACCGCGCAAGGTGGCAGATGTCATTGAGGGTGTAAACCTGTTCCTGGCGGGCGATTTCATGCCCTGCGTATTTATCATTGGCATGGATCCGCAAATGGTATCGGCTGCGTTGGACACGGCCCATGGTGATATCGCTGAGCACATACCCGGATATGACCGCCAAACACCGCTCGGTTGGCGGTTCATGGATAAATTCGTGCAATTGCCCTTCACCATTCCACCGCCCGGGCCACAAAACCTGGATGATTTCACCGAACATCTCATGCTGAGCCAGGAAGATGAAAAAATCGTCGCACAGGAAGAGGAGGCAGCACGCTCCTCAATGGATGACATCGCATCCGGGCAGGATGTACATGCCTTAGCCAGGCGCATGGCCGACGAACTGAGCAGCGAAACGCAGCGGGAGAAACCGCACGGCAAGGTAGCGGTACGCGCGTGGCGCAATAGTTTCGCCCTGCGTCTGCAGGACAAGCTCAGCGAAAATTTTTCCGACTCGCAACCGGTAGTTCAAAAGATGCTGCGCGAGGCGGCGCGTGGGTTCTCCACAAACCCGCGTGATATCAAGCGCCTGCTCAACGTCGTCCGGTTTAATTACCTGCTCTCCCGGGCACGGGTCGCTGCCGATCAACCGATTCCGGATGCGGAAACCATGGGGCGCTGGATTGCGCTTACCCTGCGGTGGCCCGCTTTTGTGCGCTGGCTGCAGTGGAGCCCACAGCATGTGCCGGGAGCAGACGGCCAGGCGCTTGCTGGAGGCGTGGTTCGCCAACGTCTGGAAACCCTGGAACACCTGTCCCGCGAGCAGACGAATCTTGAGAGCTGGCAGCAGAAAATATATGAAGAATTGCGTCTGAAAAAAGGGGATGTGCAGTGGGACCGCGACCCTGGTCTTCGTCAGTTCCTGGCTGACGACAAGGCCAAACCGCTTTCGGCTGGCGCGGGACTGGGTTTTTACTAGTCGTGCGTTCGGACTTGTAACCTGGAAGCATTTCCCTGGGATACGGCACCGAAATATCTACTGTGGGACCGAGATTGCATCTATGGGAGCCAATTCCAGAAATGCGTCCAAAGCATGGGTATTGAAGAGGTGCTCTCAGCGCCGCGAAGCCCTTGGCAGAATGCTTTTGTGGAACGCGTCATTGGCAACATCCGGCGAGATTGTCTGGATCATGTCGTTGTGTTGAAAGATCGCCATTTGAAACGCATCCTGACGAGCTACTTCAACTATTACCATCACTGGCGCATACACCTAGCATTGGGAATGGATAGTCCTGACCCGCGATCGGTACAGTCACCAGACCTAGGAAAGGTAGTGTAGTGCAATTCCCAGAAGTCGGTGGTCAACATCACCATTATGAAAGGTTGGCGGCATGATTGTGTGTGATATGAGTTTTAGGGAAGGACCGCTGAGCGATTCGGCGGCAGCCAATGCATGGGTTGTACAGCTTCAATGCAACGATGGCTTGGATGAGTTCGCGCGATGGGCTGTCTATGGCGAATTGATAAGTATGCCGCCGAATTGAAAGGCAGAAATCCATGTGGGGATATTGCGGGGATCAGTTATGCATTGTTATGCATCGTAGTGCACTGTGTGCAACGGGCGCCACGGTAAGTTATTGAAATAACAAGTGTAAAAATGCTCTTACTGTCCTTTTAATCCGATGGTCGAAGGTTCGAATCCTTCACGACCCACCATTAAATAAAAGACTTATGCTGATATTAGCTAGCATGATCACATGTATACACTGTGTATACAGTTCATACTCCCTTTCCTAACTCATCTAAGCTGGGTTTTACCCCGACTTTACGGACACATCCATTAAGGCCAAAGACCTTCCCGGTTCCCAAGTAAGACATTTACAATACGATATTGTCCATAATCCGATCCCGGGAGCGGGGATGATGAGTATCTGGTCACAGGCCAAAGAGCTGGCAGCCCAAACGCCCAGCGATCGAAATCGATACGTAGATTTTCTTCGTGCCGTGTCAATTCTGGCGGTAATAACCGGTCATTGGCTGGTTGCTGCTCTTTATTACCATGATGGATCACTAACCCCGGGTGATCTGCTCGAAATTCAACCCAATACGCAGTGGTTGACCTGGCTATTCCAGGTTATGCCGATATTCTTCATCGTGGGTGGTTATGCCAATGCCGTCTCACTGGAAAGCGCACGCCGACGTG
>JBDLIZ010000508.1:0-4641 GCA_039714615.1 Pseudomonadota bacterium
GTCATTCGCGTCACCCGGCTGCAGGGTGTTTGCGTGCAGTAGTGGTGAGTAGGCTGCACAGAGAAAAACCAGGACCAGCAGGAAACAATAACAGCACAGGCGTTGCGACTGTGCAGACAAACCTGCAGGTACATTCATCGAATGAGATTTATGGCGTAAATCTGCCTGACTGAGCCCGGAAGTGTATTTATGGTGAAGCCACTCCTGACGCTTCCTCAGCTACTGTCTGGGCAGGGACAAAACTGAACGACACATTTGGGTCCAGGCTGACAATTTCGTAGGTGAGGGTATTCATGGCCTCTGCGGAAGCGAAGCCGGCAACCATAGTCGAGTCCGTGATTTCCATTCCAGTCACCTTGCCGCTGGCCTCGAACATGGTCTGTACTATGTTGGTTACCTTCGGTCCATAGTAGAGTTCTCCCCCATCGACTACATATGTGCCTGTAACCTCGTAGACATAGTTGTCATCAACCGACAGATCCGTCACCGTCAGTCCGGGAGGCGCCTCGATGAGTTCGCCGCTGGCACTGACCTTGAACGATTCCACCTCGAGACCCAGGACATACAGGGTGGTCCTGGTGAAGGCGGAGAAATCCACCCCCGAGCCACCCGTGTTTTGGGATTTCAGCGTGGCATGGTACTTGAAATGGTATTCGACAGCTGCCGCACCCGAAGCACTTGCATCGGCCTGGTTCACCCCCACCACCACTGCATTGAGTGCACTCCCGGCAGACGTCCCGCAGGTATCAAATGGCTGCAGCGTCAGTCCGTTCGTTGAAATGCTCGCCCCCGCCATGTGGGTCGGGAGCAGTACATCATTGTCAGTCACCAGATCGCCTGTCGCGGCCCCTTCCAGGATGGCTTCCTCACCGCCGGCATCCAATACCATGCTGTCCGCAAGATAGGAGTATGGAGCCCCCTGGTTAAGTCTCTGTTCCGAGGTACCAAGACAGTGATAACTCACGCCGGCAATGGCAGCGCCCTTGCCGATCCGCTTGCCGAACGGGGGGGCAGAGCCCGGCAAGCCAAACGGCGGAGCCGATTCCGGCACGTCAGATGGTGGCACCGGTGCCGGTTGTCCCGCTGAGGTGACAGGTATTTCTGCGTATACAAACCCCGAGGCTGTGATTGCCCCGATGACAAGTGCTTGCTTGGCGCTTGCGAGCCCCCAGGTCATTGTTTTCATTATGCCCCCGTCGCTGTCTCGTGGCCGTTTATTGGCCAGACATACCCTAAATGAATAGCACAGTAACAACGGTTGTCAAGGAGAGACCGGATGAGGGCGTGGTCCGCAATGTCCGCGGGGGACTGTGGGAGGACGGGGAGTCAGGCAGTGCAGGAGCCAGCGGATGCTGGCAGTTCGGACATATTTCCGGCTGTTTGTCAGGATTCTGGCTGCAATACGTCCTTTACTGGCTGGGCGGTAGGTTGAGTTTCATGGATCTTCTTTTGTTCCAGGCAGTTCGATTGCGGCGCCGTCCCTGACAGGAAGAACTCGTGCAGGTGGTGGCACGTGCCACCCTTATTAATCGCCACCCTGACACGTTCGATGCCAGCCGGGGGGGTAAAGCGGGCGGCCCCGTTGCGGCCCAGGACCCCGATCATAAAATCGGCGCCAATCGGGAGGGCAGCCTCTGACCCGGCCATACCCAGGTCGCGGGAGACATCGAAACCTACCCAGCCACCGACCACAATCTCCGGTGTATAGCCGATAAACCAGGCATCGCGAAAGCGGTTGGTGCTGCCGGTCTTGCCGGCGGCAGCAC
The DNA here is from genome assembly GCA_039714615.1 of Pseudomonadota bacterium. GTDB lineage: Bacteria > Pseudomonadota > Gammaproteobacteria > JAAEPA01 > JAAEPA01 > JAAEPA01. The sequence goes on from JBDLIZ010000508.1 coordinate 1,767, forward strand.
CGAAGTAGCCAAGATCCCGCAAGTGGGTGGAGGTCCCGCGGTCAATTGCGCCCTGGAGTGCGGAGGTGACGAGATAAATTTCGGCTGACCTGAAAATCCTGAATGGTTTGGCCTCTGACATCCGGAAGCTGCTTCCGTCAGGTTTGACAATACGCAATATGCTTCTCAGTGGGGCCCTGATCCCGCCGGAGGCCAGCACGGCATACGCACGCGCCATTTCGAGCATCGTTACTTCAAAGGAACCAATGGGAAGGCTTGGTACAGGTTCGAGTGGACTTGTGATGCCCATGCGTCGGGCGGTCGAGATGATTTGCGTATAGCCGACTGCGGCTCCGAGTTGCACCATTGGTACATTCAGCGATCGTTCAAGGGCCTCGCGCACTGTTACCTCACCACGAAAGCTCTTGTCATGGTTCATGGGTTCCCATTTGATGTTCGGAACGGTGATGAGGAAAGGTTCATCCTTGAGGACTGAAGCGAGCGTAAAAGCCGGGTCACTGCCGTTTCTGCGTGCCAAAGCAGTGAGCATGACCACGGGTTTGAAGATGCTGCCTGGCTGACGCATGGCCAGAGCCCGATTGAAGGGAGATTGTTTATAATCGCGGCCTCCTATGAGAACCAGAATCTGAGCAGTGCGCGGTTCCAGAACAACCATGGCTCCTTGCATTGGCGAGCGATCATCCTTTAGTTGATCCGTTCCCTGCTCAAGTTCTTCCAGACGTTTCTGGAGAATGCGTTCCGCCAGTTCCTGCATTCTTAAATCAAGAGTCGTGTAGATTGACAAGCCGCCTTTCTCAAGAGTCTCGTTGCCGTAGCGTCTGGTAAGTTCCTTGCGAAGGTAATCCACAAAGTACGAGGCAGATTCGGTCCGTTCAAACGGCGGGCGCAGATCTAACCCGGATTCAACGGCTGACTGGTACTCGGAGCTGGTAATGTTCTGCTGCTGTAACATCTGGGCCAACACAAAGTTGCGTCGTTCATGTGCGGCTTCCGGATGGCGTAATGGTGTGTGGTTACTGGGTGAGCGGATAAGGCCGGCAAGCATTGCTGCTTCCGGTAATCCTAGATCCTGGATGTTCTTTCCGAAATAATAATGTGCGGCAAGACCAACGCCGTGAATTGCAGTGGCGCCGTCCTGGCCGAGGTAGAGCACATTGAGATAGGCCTCGAGGATTTCCTGTTTGCTATGGCGGAGCTCGAGCATCCAGGCTATCAGCACTTCGCGTGCCTTGCGTGCCAGTGTCCGCTCCCTGGTCAGGTAGAGGTTCTTCACGAGTTGCTGCGTGATGGTACTCGCGCCCTGGACAATCCTGCGGTTGCTCAGGTTTGCGAGCAAGGCACCTGCTATGCGGCGCAGATCAATCCCATTGTGGTTGTAAAAGCGTCTGTCCTCGGTAACCAGGACCGCATTAATCAGGTGCTCTGGTACCTCCTCCAGGCGCACAGGTATGCTGTCTTTCCCGTCTGCTGGAATAAAGGCACCAATCTCTGCGGGTTCAATCCTGACTGTCCCCAGTTCATTACCCGCTGCGTTGCTTAAGCCCGAAATGCGGCCATTTCCGTCGAGGTGTACGATCACCTTCCGTCCTGCCTCGGGTCCGTTTGCATGAACAAATGGGCGAATACCGATGGTCCACTCACCAGTGCCTATCAGGTACTCGCCACTCGACACTTCCGTGTTGGAGGCAATGCGATAACCCGCACGGTCGAGATGCAAGGCTAGCCCGGATTCAGCAACATCCATGCCGCGATGGAGAACAGGGGCGCGTGCATAAATGCGAGAGGGTGCAGAAGCCTGGTAGGCCCGGAAGCGGTGTTCGACCTGTGTTCCCAGAACATTCCAGTACCACACTCCGGCTGATATCCCAAAGAGCAGCAGCACTACCACCCAGGTGAGAGGATTTGACCGTTTCAAGCCTATGATCGTCACATGTCTCGTTTATGAACCCACTAGTTCGTTGGTGATCACCAGTGGCCAGTTGCCATTTATTTACTGAACCTCTAGGTATTTTATTCTACACAGATTGTGGCGTAATGAAGATAACCAATTTTGTGTCCGGGGCGTGCCCCGGCAAAGAATTGTCCCGGGTAACGGTGGAGGTGAGAGCGTCATAAGCAACATAGTACGTTGGTACGATAAATCTATTCTATTCGAACAAGTAATATAAAATTATTGATCTGTGTGCGGAATCCGGTCATCGATTTTTATTGATGAGACGTCAGACAGGATGATGCCGTGTAATTGATTGTGAGAATAATTACTAAATGTTTTTGAAATCTTTTCGAGTTGCCAGCGCATCCTTGCTGCTGATAACTGCTCTTTCAGTTGATGCGGTTGGCACTGAGGACTCCAATAACTGTCGTGGCACGACAAGCGATTTCTGTGAACGATCCGGTTCCTGTTCTATTCAGGGTTCAGATTGGTATCAATACGTTACTATAGATAAGAGCGATATATTTGATACACAGGGATGGCCCGGTTTGTGCGACATGGTACATGTCAGCCTTGTTCAGGGGGATTGTTCTCCGCCAAGTGCACAAGTTGATGTGACCGCATACCTGAGCACATCAACATTTGCCGATATCCCGGGAATATCAGGCATTTTAGTTTGTAATGCAGAAATCGTTGCCGATGGCGATCTTGCGCCATGGGATGCCCTCGATGGCGAGATCAATGGGGCCGATGTGCTGATTGCCATCCAGTTGGTGCTGGGTCAGCGCATGGCCGGTTCGCTGCAGTACACGCACGGTGATATGAATCAGGATGAGGTTATCGATCTTGCCGATCTTTTGCTTATACAGCAGGCCTTGCTTCAATAGGCGAGGGGACCTTTATAATAAGGTCCAGGAATGACGATCCCCATCAAATTTCGCG
>JBDLIZ010000509.1:0-4636 GCA_039714615.1 Pseudomonadota bacterium
TTCCGTGGCAAGGCGCGATGACGCGTAATAGCCAGTCTATTGCAAGGAATCGCAACGCCGCCATGGGGTAAGGAGGGCGTGCGATTTCCGGGGAAACCTGTTCGTGATGGGTATAACACCACATAGCATAGCAAGGTCGTTAAGCGTCAAATAGTTTGACGTTCATTTTTCAGAAAGGTGAGAGCTATGGAAAAAGGCAAAGATCTAAGCAATTGGATTCCACTATTAACCAAGTTGGTTTGGCCGTTTTTCGTTGTCATTTTTGTTCTGATATTTAATCAACAAGCCACTGAAATATACAACGTTGTACTCAGCAGTATAAAGTCTGGAAGGAGCGTTGAAATAGGAGGCTTTCTAAAGCTTTAAGAATCACACCAACTGACCCACCTTTGCTCACCAGAATTGACCCATCCCGGCATTAGTTATAGCGCCGCTCACTGTTTTTGACCCACCCCCTCAGCCCCCTTCATTTGCTGCTGTAAGCCTCCCGGCCAAGACTCTCGGAACCGATTCCTATCGAAGAGAGGCCTGGTATGGAAAAGCGACGTTGTGCCGCTTGTCGCAAACTCTTTCACCCCCGTCCTCAATCTCCCGGGCAGACGTTCTGTTCCGCTGCCCAATGCCAGCGGGAACGCAAACGCCGCTGGCAGAAGGCCCGGCGAGCCGTCGACCCGGATTATCGGGACAACGATATTCAGGCCAGCCGTCTGTGGCGCCGTCGGCATCCCGACTACTGGCGAACGTATCGCCGCAAGCATCCCCGGTCGGTCATTCGCAACCGGGATAAACAGCGTGGACGCGACCGGGCCAGACGGCTAAAAGCGCCCCAGCCACCGCCAACGTCTCATCTTGCAAATGAGGACGCGTCAAGCCTCCCTTTTTCTGTGGAAACAGGCACTTACCGCATGATTCCTGTCACAGGGAATCTGCTTGCAAATGAGAACGTGTGCCTGGTAAAAATCGCATTAGTATCGGGAGGTTAAGGTCATTTTAGTGTCATCTTGCAAATGAGGACTTCATCGCCATAGGGCCTGAGGACGCGTAGGGTTTCAGGTATGAAGCGCTTTGACACCCAAACCCTGGAATCGGATCTGCACCAGCTGGAGCTGCGCTTTGCCTCCCTGCGGCTGCGGCAACCCCGGGTGGTCGAGCGTCTGGCCCGCTCGATCGAACGAGACGGTCAACTGGTCCCGGTGGTGGCAGTGGCTGAGCCGGACCGCTGGGTGCTGATCGATGGCTATCTGCGCATCGAGGCACTGCGCCGTCTGGCGCGGGATACCGCCTGTGTGGAGCTGTGGGATTGCCCCGTCTCTCAAGCCCTGCTGATCCTCCTGGTACGCGTTCAGGGACGCACCTGGGAGGCGATCGAGGAAGGCGCCGTTATCCGCGAGCTGATTGAGCGATTCGAGCTCTCCCAACGGGAGGTGGCCCGGCAAACCGGTCGGGATGTGAGCTGGGTCAACCGGCGCCTGGGCCTGGTGCAGGACCTGCCCGAGGCGTTGTTTGTCGCCATCTGTCGAGGCGAGCTCTCCACCTGGGCGGCCACCCGGGTGCTGGCCCCGTTGGCGCGCGCCAACAACGACCAGGCGCAGACGCTGCTCACCGCTCTGCAGGGTGACCCCCTCTCCACCCGCGAGTTGCACACCTGGTATCAGCACTATCAGAAGGCCAACCACCAGCAGCGGGAACGCATGCTGGCCCAGCCCCGCCTGTTCTGTCAGGCCCTGCAGGCACAGACCCGGGAGCAGGCGGCCAGCGAACTGCGCGCGGGACTGGAAGGGGCCTGGCTGGCGGAGTTGAAACGCATCACTCAGCGTCTGCGTGGACTGCACAGGCAGCTGCCGTTGGTCTTTGCGGGCCTGGAAACGGGGCCGCTACAGCAGGCCTGGGTGGAGCTGAAAAGCCTTTTTCAGGATTTGGACGAGACACTGGCGAGGACTACCCATGATAGCCCCGGAGATTCGACAAGCGATTCTGGCCCTGCACAGCAAGGGCACCCCGGTGCGCAAGATCGCCCGGCTGCTGAAGCTCTCGCGCAACACCGTGCGCCAGGCGATACGCCAACCGCCGCCACCCATGGATGTGGCGGAGCCGGCGATGCCAGCGCACCTGCTGACACCGCTCAGCGAGACCTTCGTGCGGTGTGAGGGCAACGTGGTGCGGGTTCAGGAGGTGCTCGAGGCGGAGCATGCGATCCGCATCCCCTACAGCACCTTGACCCGTTGGGTGCGTGAAGCCGATCTGCGGGCGCCGAAACAGCGTGCCGGAAGCTATCACTTCGGGATGGGGGAGGAGATGCAGTTCGATACCTCACCGCACTCCCTCAAGCTGGGCGACAAATGCGTCAAGGCCCAGTGTGCCTCCCTGGTGCTCGCCTATTCCCGGCGCATCTTCATCCACTACTTCCCCTGCTTCACCCGCTTCGAGGCCAAGGCCTTTCTGCGGGAGGCACTGTGCTTTATGGATGGAAGCGCCAGCCGCTGCATGGTCGACAACTCCAATGTGGTGGTGGCCTCTGGCAGTGGAGCAGATGCGGTGATCGCCCCGGAGATGGCGGCCTTCGGACAGATCTTCGGCTTTGAGTTTATCGCGCACGCGATCGGCGATGCCAACCGCAGCGCCCGGGTGGAGCGCCCGTTTTACTTTGTCGAAAAGAACTTCCTGCCGGGGCGCCGGTTCGACTCCTGGGATGACCTGAACGTCCAAGCCCGGGACTGGTGTGAGCACACCGCCAATCAAAGGCCCAAACGCTCCCTCGGCATGAGCCCGGAGGCCGCCTATGTCCTGGAGAAACCCGAACTGAAACCTCTACCGACGTATCTGCCTCCGGTCTATCAGGCCTTCTCCCGTATCGTCGATGTGGAGGGGTACATCTATCTGGATACCAATCGCTATTCGGTGCCTGAGCGCCTGATCGGGAAAACCGTCGAGGTGTACAAATATCCAGAGGAGGTGAAGGTCCTGTTTCGTCACCGGGAAGTGGCCGAACACCCCCGGCTGGTGGGCAAGCGCCATGGGCAAAATACCCTCAAGGCCCACCGCCGGCCCAGCAGGCGTCAGGCCTATCAGGGGCCTTCCGACGAAGAGCGGCAGCTGTGCGGGGAGTCAGAGGCATTGAACCACTATGTCGCTGGGCTGAAAAAGCGCAGCCCCGGGCGGGGGGTGTCGCGCCTGCGCCGACTGCTGGCCATGCGCCAGACTTACCCCCCGCAAGCCTTTCTGACCGCCATCGAAACGGCCCTGCAGTACGGTCTGTACGACCTGCACCGCCTGGAACACCTCATCCTGGAACGGGTGGCCGGCGACTTCTTTCAAATCGATCCGGACGATGAGGGCTCTGAGTGGTGATCAACTCCTTCTTTCCGCTGATCAAGGACCCTTCCGATGCGTGAGAAACTCCGAGCGATCCTGCAGGAACTGCACCTGCAAGGGATGAACGACGCTCTCGACAAGGCACTGGACCGGGCCGAGAAAGAGGCCACCCCGGTGGTCGATCTCTTCTATCATCTGGCGCTTGAAGAGCAGCGGGTCCGTCAGGAAAAAAGCCTGGCCAATCGCCTCAAACAGGCCCGCATGCCTTGGGACTGGACCCTGGAAAGCTTTCCCTTCAACCAGCAGCCCGGGGTCAATCGGACCCAGATCAAGACCCTCGCCGGTCTGGACTTCATCCGCCGGGGTGAAAACCTGGTCTTTATCGGTCCACCCGGTACGGGCAAATCCGGCTTGGCCTGCAGCCTGCTGCGACAAGCCTGTTTCAATGGCTACCGTTGTCGCTTCACCGATGCCCAAGCCTTGCTGGATGAACTCTATGCCTCTCTGGCCGACCGCAGTACGCCCCGGCTGCTCAAACGTCTGAGCAATTATGACGCCCTTTTAATCGACGAGATTGGCTATTTGACGCTCCGGCCGGAACAGGTCAATGCGTTTTTTAAACTCATGGAGCTGCGCTACGCCCGCAAGGCGACCATTCTGACAACCAATCTCGATTACCCCGAATGGTATGACCTGTTCAAACGCAAGCCTCTGGTCGATGCACTCCTCGATCGCCTGCGTCACCACTGCATCACCGTAAGGATCAATGGACCTTCACTGCGCGTGCCCGAACAAGAACCGGACCAGCAGGCTCAAGACAACCGTTCATAACCGGAACAACGTGCGCGCAGACCATGAACAAGCGACCGCCCCTCGACCTTTCCTTCTCCCCGGATCTTTCCGATGAGGCTGCCTATGAGATTGCTGAGTTTCTGGAGGCGCTGAGCCTGGCTTTTGAGGAACACTACTTCGCACAAATCAGACGCCATCGGCAGTCGATCAATCCAAGACACAGTGAACTTTCTGATCAACCTTGGGAAGACGATCCATTTTAGTCGAGGAACCCTTTCCTCAGATTACTTGCCTATTCACCTCTCACGCCTAACTCTTCCGACCGACCACAAGACATTCCTGATCTTCTCTCGCTATTGCCTTCTCACACAACTGCGCACCCGATGGGTCAATTATTTTGAGTATTAATGGGTCAGCTTTGGTGAGTGTTAAAGCAAGGTATATATCGAGTGCCGGGCTGACCACAAAACCGATACCTTCTTGGCGGTATTCAGGAACCATGTGAATCGACTCCCTCAAACCGAGTCACTCC
>JBDLIZ010000510.1:0-4630 GCA_039714615.1 Pseudomonadota bacterium
TCGACTTGTTCTGCAGGAGATTTATCGACCAGGAGAAAATAGCTCGCGGCACCTGCGGCTCCCACGAGCACAACAGCACCTAACACGATCAGTAGGCTTTTTTTCATACGGTGCTTAGAGCTTTGAGTTGGTTTTGTTAATGACGAATATGTGCCCACCGGTTAGGTTTTCCGATGCCCAACTACTGGATATGCAATTGGCATACCACCAACAAACAGCAGTAAGCAATTGAAGTTTAATCACATTTTTTATTTCCTGACGGTATTTTGACAACCCATGCGGAACCTTACGACAAGAACTTGCCATCCAAGTTAGATGAAAGGACCGTCAGGCGAAATAGCCTATGAGACCAATACCTTTATTCGGCCAGGGTGGATGCATATCTTGGGCACTGCCGGGTTGCTCTTTGAAAGGGGAGTCAGGTCCGGCTGATGAAGGAAACGAAAATCGCCCTGTACTATGCTGCCTCTGTGACAGATCTTGCTGAGAAATATCGACATTTGCCGGATTCAAACCCGCTTCCGTTAATATATGCCGCAACCGAGGGAGGGTATGTTCCATGATTTCCCGCACCTCGGCATGCTGGGTTATAAAACTGACATTGGTCTGCTCGCCCTCCAACGAGGAATTATTGATCAGATCCAGTATCGAGAGTTGCGCTAACATCTATGCTCCGCCACAATGTGGTCAATGTATTTAGGCAATGTCCGCGCCAACCCAATAAGAGCATCGGGGGTATTAGGATTCAGCTTGATAAGCCTGGGGTTTGAGGGATCGATCAAAATGCGGGCTTTTTTTACAATTGCAAATGAACCATTCCTTAGTAGGTATTTCACAAATACCTATATGGATATTCCACAAGATTTATGTGGATAGATGTGCTAACCTCATTATAACAAGCTGCTTCATAAGCGCTGCCAAGATACTTCATGGAAGTGGTAAGGGATTACCTAAATGGACCCGGGGAGAATTCAATAGTCCAAGATTACTAAGAAAAATATCACCGATCACGAAAGCACCGGATCAAGTTCTACAATGCAAGTTCGAGGACCTTACTTGAGTGATTGATACTGGTAGCGATAACGACAACCTCTCTGGCTAACTGAGGAGCAATGTTCTGTTCTGTCCGATCCAACCGTAGGAGAAGGTTATGGCACAGAAGAGTCGTTTAAACCCACCCCGTCATCCCGGTCTCGCCAAATTAAACCGCCCTCGATTAGGACATATTGTTCATCGAGAGCAATTGGTCCGGCGATGTGACCAGCTGTCATCTTGCACCTGTACTTGGATCACCGCACCCGCCGGTTACGGCAAGACAACCCATCTGGTCAACTATCTGGATAGCAAGGACATGCCATGTCTCTGGTACCAGGTCGATGAGGAAGACGCGGATCTGGCCAGCTTTTTCAGCTACCTGGGCATGGCCGTGGAGAGCCACATAGGACGATTGCCGCCGTTGCTGACACCTGAATATTTTGGCGACGTTCCCACCTTCAGTCGACGCTGGTTTCGTGAACTGTATCAGAGCGTTGAAAACCCGTTTGTAATCGTATTCGACAACGTTCAACTCGTGCAGCGCGACGCTTCTTTTCATGATGTCTTGCGCATCGCGATCTCTGAGGCGCCCCAAGGTGTTCGGATCTTTGTCGCCAGCCGTGAACGTCCATCGCCACTATTGGTCAAGGCCTTGATCAGCGAACAGATCGGCGTCATCGGTATAGAAGAACTGATGCTGACTGATGCAGAGGCCATTGCGATAGCGAAAATGCGTTTCCGACATGGCTTCTCCGAGCAGAAGGTTCAACAACTTAACGGCTGTGTGCAGGGTTGGGTGGCCGGTCTAGTGCTGTTGCTGCCTCAGCTCGAGCAGGAGAAACCAAGCTGCCGGATCACTGAGATGTTATTCGACTACTTTGCCAGTGAGGTGGTTCGGTTGACGGACGAACAGACCAGGGCTTTTCTGCGAACCACCGCCTTGCTTCCTGAAATGACCGTGCCCATGGTCCGCAGGCTCACCGACATGGCGCAGCCCGAAAAGCTGCTGGAAGATCTTAGTCAGCATAACTTTTTTACCTACCGCAGTACCGGCGATGAACCGGTGTATCAATATCACGCCCTGTTTCGCGAGTTCCTGCTCGAATACGCCCGCCAGACCCTTTCCAACAAGGAATTGAGAAAAACTCAGCGACAAGCGGCCTCGGTCCTGGCCGATGCGGGCAGTTATACGGCGGCGGTAGAACTGCTGAAGGAATCGAAGGATTGGCAGGCCCTGGCCGGCCTCGTGTGTCAACAGGCCGAGGGCCTCCTGAGGCAGGGGCGTTTACAGACACTGCAGATGTGGCTGGAGGGCATCCCTGATGAGTTTCTGAAACAGACCCCCTGGCTGATGTTCTGGTTGGGCCATAGTAAGCTCATTTTCAACCCGAGCAATGCACGTGACTGTTTCCAAAACGCCTATGAAGAATTCAAAGATATCGGCGATCCGGCAGGGGCCTGTCTGAGCTGGGCGGCCGTCGTGGACAGCTATTGGTTCGAGATGGATGATTTTCGGCCGTTGCACGACTGGATCGCGGAATTCGAGTCCTTGCGTCCCCTGTATCAATCCTTATCTTCGCCGGCAATCGAGGCGCGGGTGGTATTCGCTGTCTTCAGTGCATTGTTAGTGGTACAACCGGATCATTCCGAGTTTGCTGAATGGGAGCAACGCGTTTTAAAGCTATTGGAGGGAGACCTTGCGCCGGATCTGCGCCTGAAGGTGGCGGATATACTGATGTATTATTATGTCGGTTTTATCGGCAGGCGGGGGCATGCCACGCGGGTATTGAATTTCATACGCTCGACCATCGACAACCCCGAGGTAGCAGCGATCAATCTCTGCGCCTGGCGTGTCTACCGTTCTCTTTATATCTTGATATTCGATGGTTCTGCGGAACGCTGTTTGGCCAACTTGAAGGTCGGTCTTTCCACGGCTCGAGAGCACGGCGTTCATCTCTATGACGTTACGCTGCATCTCGGCTGCGCACAGGTTCATCTAACGGCGGGGCACTGCGAAGCGGGACGCGAGGCCTTGGCGCACGCGGCAAAGGCACTGGATTTCAGGCACAGTTATGAGGTCGGGCATTATCACTATGTGCTCGCTTGGGAGGCATGGCTGTCGGACCGCTTGCCGGAGGCCTTGGAGCATATGCAACTGGTCCTTCGGGGTAACAAGTGGGCCGATTTACACAGCCAAGGGTTGGGCTATCTGGGGCTGGCCCAGATCCATGCCGCCCGGGGAGATCTGGCCGAAGCCTTGCGTTGTCTTGCGAGAGTGCGGCCCTGGGTACGGCGCATGCACAGTAAGATCGGCAAAAACGCATGGGCCCTCACCCTTGCCCAGTTCGCTCTGGATCGGGGTCGGCGGACCCGCAGCCTAAAATGCCTGCGCTGGGCCCTGCGCTGGGGGCGTGAAGAGAATTATATCAATTTCCCTTTTTTCAGGCCCGAGACAGTGGCCCTGCTCTGCGCTGAGGCGCTGGAGGCAGGAATCGAGACGGATTACGTCAAAAATCTTATAGACAAACGCGATCTGCAGCCACCAGGGGAATTTATCGGTACCCTGGAACAATGGCCCTGGCGGGTCAAGGTCTACACACTGGGGCATTTCTCGGTGTGGTTAAACGGTGAGAAGCTCGTTTTCAAGCGCAAGGCACAGCAGAAACCCCTGGAACTGCTCAAACTAATCTCTACCTTTGGTGGCCGGGGGATCGCGATATCTCAGCTCGCCGACCAACTCTGGCCGGATGCGGAAGGCGATAGCGCACTGCGCGCCTTCGCCACCACACTGCATCGACTACGGCGTCTACTCAGAGAAGATAAGGTGTTGTTGGTCCAAGAGGGTCGGCTGATAGTCAATACCCAGGTGTGTTGGATCGATGCCTGGGCCTTCGAACGCCTGGTAAAAAGCTCGGGTGAGGCTTTGTCACCAGCCAAACCCAAGCTTTCCGCAGGGCAATGTGTAACGATGACCCACCAGATTCTCAAATTGTATCAGGGGGCTTTTATTGCCGCGGAAAGTGAGATTTCTAGTGTAGTGTCTACTCGTGAGCGGTTGCGAACCAGATTTTTATATTGTTTGAGCAGATTGGGTACCTATTTAGAGCGTTCAGGCCATTTGCATGAAGCGATAACGTGTTACCAAAGCGGTGTGGAAGTGGAACACCTGGCGGAAGGGCTGTACCTGGGCCTGATGCGTTGCTACTTGGCCCTGGGTGAACGCCCCGAGGCCATGGCCACTTACCGTCGCTGCAAGGAAATCCTTGCGGCAAATCAAGATACACCCCTCTCAACAAAGACCAACAGTCTGGACGAAGTGCCGCTACGGGATCAGTAGGCGCTTGAACGACGTTATTGGGACCGTCTGCCACCGGGATGATAGCCCGGATAATTCATAAATTGCACTCGCCCTCGCTGGTCTATTGATTCCACAAGGGATTCTCCTCAGTTGTCCGTAATCAAGGAGGGACCGATCAGAATGCTGGTTTTATCTTTACATTTGCAAACTTGATTACCACCAATATTCAGCCATAGTTACGGAATTCAATGAAAAACATAGGCTTAATATAATGTTGTGCAAATCTTGCCCGGCTAA
>JBDLIZ010000511.1:0-4625 GCA_039714615.1 Pseudomonadota bacterium
GTTCATGGGATGTTCAATCGGGAGTCAATTGAATTCCCCGTATTTTCACCGATAAATCCAAAAATTACGAGGAATTTCTAAGGGACACAAAGCCGGGAATGCGAAAAATCGGTAAAGACCCGGATTTCGACAGCCTAGGAGTAGAGCGATATCGGCTTATCGCCGATTTATTATGGAGGGTAAGGGCGTTCCCAGCCCGTTGAAACGGACACGGTATCAGCTGTTGCTGGGCGATGAGAACTTTGTTGCTCAACACAAAAAGACGCAACAGCCTAAGTCTTTACGGGATATATCAAAAGCGCAGAGGCGAGCGTTTACCCTGACGCTGGAGGAATACCGGCAGCGCCATGAGATAAGAGACGAAGCGATGGCAAGAGCCTACTATTCCGGAACTTACACCATGAAGGAGATTGGTGAGTACTTTGGGGTTCATGCGGTCATGGTGGGGCGTGCGGTCAGGAAGTATGAAAAACAGTAATGTTGGAATGATGGAACTGACCCCATCGCCCTTTCCAGGTTTGCACTCCGGCTTCTTTCAGACATCGGGTCGCCCCTGAGCCCTTGCCTTCGGCTAGTACTTTTTAAAGTTGTCAGAATGACTCCTTTCCGGAACATGTACAGGGGACTTGCACCCCATAAGATCATGCCCATGCCGGGCACACACAATGTCTCCGGGCCGACTATAATAAAGAGATTATGGGATAGTCTGTACCACTTACTACAGCTCCCAGGATTTCAGGTAACAAACAACAAAGACAGCATGGCGACTCTGCCCTTAGTTTCCCGAAAACTACAGCAGTGCCGCTCAACTGGATGAAACCGCTCTAGGGGGCCGTCGGATTTAGGCGATCGTAGCGAGGGAAGGTCGGTTTGAGGCAGATTTTTCGATCGTTTGAGGCAAATAGCCGTCGCTATTTAAAAAAAAGAATCGGGAAATCAGTCCAAATCCGGCTTTTCCGCAGTAGATCAGACCTAAATCCGACAGCCTCCCATAATCCTTGCGATCTGATGCTATGTTTACCAAGCCAACGAACACCTTCGAGTCGGATGAGGTCCCTTGGCACGGCCGAGAGGCGGAATATGTGCTTAATTCATGTACCGGCTCAGCAGAGGGCCTGACTCGCGAGGAGGCTGCGCGACGGCTCGCAAGTCATGGCGAAAACCGCCTGCCTACGATCAAACGGACCAGCCCTCTAGTCCGCTTTCTCGATCAGTTCAATAACCTACTCATCTATGTGCTGCTCATTGCCGCGGGAGTCACCGCCCTGCTTCAGCATTGGATCGATACCGGCGTGATTGTCGGCGTCGTTGTCATCAACGCATGCATCGGGTTTATCCAGGAAGGCAAGGCCGAACGGGCGCTCGATGCCATCCGCAATATGCTGTCCCATGAGGCCACGGTGCGGCGAGGCGGCCGTCAAATCACCTTGGCTGCGGAGCAACTGGTCCCCGGCGATATCGTTTTGCTCTGCGCAGGTGACAAGGTACCCGCGGATCTGCGTTTGCTTCATGTCCATAACCTGGGCATCGACGAGGCCACCCTGACCGGCGAATCCGTTCCAGTGAATAAAACCGTGCCCCCCGTGAGTGAAAACACCGCACTGGCTGACCGCAAATGTATGGCTTATTCGGGTACCCTTGTCACCAGCGGGCAGGCCGAAGGCGTCGCGGTAGCCACGGGGGCAAAGACAGAGATCGGACGCATCAACGCGATGCTGCGCGAAGTCTCGATCATCACCACGCCTTTGCTCCGCCAGATCAATCAATTCGGGCGCTGGTTGACCCTGGGTATATTGGTACTGGCGGTTGCAACCTTTCTGTTTGGTGTCATCGTCCAGCACTACAGCCTTACCGATATGTTTCTTGCCGGGGTCGGCCTCGCAGTCGCCGCAATACCCGAAGGACTGCCGGCCATCATCACCATCACCCTGGCCATCGGTGTACAGCGTATGGCTAAACGCAATGCCATCATCCGGCGGCTACCTGCAGTAGAGACCTTGGGATCGGTCACCGTAATCTGTTCCGATAAGACCGGCACACTCACCAAAAACGAGATGACGGTTCAGCAGGCCGTCACCGCCGAACAGAAATTCCAGGTCACCGGTGTGGGTTACGATCCACACGGAACCATTAAACTCGACGGACGGTTAATACAGCCCGAAAGCCACCCCTTGCTGACCGAGATGGCCCGTGCAGCCGTTTCCTGTAACGATGCCTCGCTGCTTAACGAGGGAAACCGAACGACTGTGAATGGGGATCCAACCGAAGGGGCATTGCTCACGTTCGCCCTTAAAGCAAGGGTCGACAAGAACCTGCGGCTTGAAGAATACCCCCGCACGGACGTGATTCCGTTCGAGTCGGAACATAAGTTCATGGCGACCTTACACCACGACCACGCCGGTCACGGATTCATCTACTGCAAAGGCGCCCCGGAACGCATACTCGGCATGTGTAACGCCCAGCGTCAGTCTGGACAGGACCACCCCCTGGATGTTGCGTACTGGCATCGGTGTATAGACGAAATGGCCACCCGGGGACAGCGTTTGCTGGCCATTGCGTTCAATTCCGCGCCCTCAGGGCTATGCGAGCTGCGCTTCAGCGATGTAGAAGGCGGACTCAGTTTGCTTGGGCTCGTCGGCATCTCCGATCCACCCAGAGAAGCCGCCGTGCACGCGGTAAGTGCCTGTCACTCAGCCGGTATCCAGGTAAAAATGATCACCGGAGACCATATCGCAACCGCCTGCGCAATCGCCCAGGCAATGAACATCGGGGTGGGTCGGGATGCGCTTAGCGGGGCCGATCTGGAGGCAATGGATGAAGAAACGCTCCATACGCGTATACCCGACATCGATATCTTTGCACGCACCACGCCGGAGCAGAAGTTGCGTCTGGTACAGGCCCTGCAAGCGAATGGGGATGTTGTCGCCATGACTGGAGACGGGGTGAACGACGCCCCGGCGCTCAAACGGGCGGATGTGGGAGCCGCCATGGGCCGCAAGGGGACGGAGGTAGCAAAAGAAGCTTCGGAGATGGTGCTGGCGGATGATAATTTCGCATCCATCTCACACGCGGTCGAAGAAGGACGCACGGTTTACGACAACATTAAAAAGTCGATCTTGTTCATCCTGCCCACTAACGGCGGCGAGGCCTTGTCTATCATGGCCGCCACGGCAATGGGGTTAATGCTTCCGATCACACCGGTGCAGATTCTCTGGGTGAACATGATCACCGCCGTCACCCTCGCGCTTTCCTTGGCGTTCGAACCGCCGGAGCACGCCGTCATGGCTCGTCCACCGCGTAATCCTCGCGAGCCCATCCTTTCCGCTTTTCTCATCTGGCGCATTGTTTTTGTATCCCTAATACTGGTCTCGGGCACTTTCGGACTTTTTCTCTGGTCACAGTCCCTCGGACTTCCGATCGAAGAGGCCCGGACCGTGGCCGTGAATACACTGGTGATGTTCGAGGCCTTCTACTTGTTCAATTCCCGCTATATCCTAGCACCGGTGTTTTCGGTTAAAGGGTTAACCGAAAATCCTTATGTGCTGATCGCCGTGGTTCTGGTTATATTTTTCCAGTTACTCTATACCTACACACCACCAATGCAGACGCTGTTCGCGAGCACAGCGCTCAGCATCCATCAATGGATGCTGATCCTACTGGTTTCCTGTTCTGTACTGTTTCTTGTAGAAACCGAAAAGTGGTTGATGCGGCGCTTCAGCGCGCGTCATTAAGCGATTGCATGGATAACAGAGTATAAGAAGCATAAAACGCCCTTTTCCCCAAAGTCGAGGGGTATCTAAAGACACTGAAATGGTCCTCGATGGCGCCATGGAAGACCTTTTGAGCCATGTAGTCTCGGCAAATTCTACTTTCTACCGAGGTTTTTCCCAGGAAGAAAACGGATTTCCCGCCGGCAAACAAGCCAGGGCCCTTGCCGCGACCGCGATGGTCGCAGTTTCTTGAATCGAGGAAGAAGGGGTCACGTCTTACATTCCTAAATCGAGGAAGAAGGGGTCAAAGAAGGGGTCACAAAGAAGGGGTCACGTCTAACATTCCTACATTTAAAAATTCCCTTTTTCTTTTGGCTGAAAACACCCCACCCAAGCCCTGTCATCGGACGGGGCTTTTTGTTTTGGTCACAGAAAGTTTAGGCTTGCGATGTTGCGTTATTTACCTCTCCCATAACAATACAATAACGCAAGCCAGATCCCGCTCGACCCCGCTCCTCTGTTCTTTTATGCCGATACTGCCTCAATAACGGCCTTTGGATTACGCTCAACCACTTTTAGTAAAACTCTTGCTGGGCCTCTTAGTGCGCGAAGACCTTGCTCCCAATGACGAAGCGTACCTATTGAGATACCAAAGGTGGCACAAAAATGCTGTTGGCTCATGCCTGTTTTTTCACGGATTGCTTTAACATTAATAATTTCTGGCTCATGTTCGATAGCTCCCGTTGGCTCACCTTTTGAGTGGGCCATTGCATCTTTAAGACCAGCAGATATTTCAGTGAATGCCTTGCTCATTTCTATTTCTCCAGTAAGTCACCAATTCTTTCACCATATTCGATAGCAAATGCTTTTCTTCCGTTGATATATTCGCTTTTTCATTTTTTCCGAACATGGCGA
>JBDLIZ010000512.1:0-4621 GCA_039714615.1 Pseudomonadota bacterium
CATCAGCACCACACTGGCAGACTGGATGATCAAAGGGGCCGAGCGGATCGTTTCTCCTCTGCTGAAAACCATGGAAAAGACGCTTTACGGAAACGACTATCTTCATATTGATGAGACCATCCTCCACACCCTGAATGAAGAAGGGTGGACCACCAAACACAAGTCCTACATCTGGTATCGCGCTACCGGTGGCAATTAGGCACCGATTGTTCTTATGCACTTCAGCCCCAGCCGTGCGGGAGCTGTAATCAGCAAACCGCTTGAAGCGTTTAGTGGTTATGTTGGGCTGTCGATGGACGTACTGAAATTCACGCAGTTAAACTATATTGTTGCTTATAATTGGAATGATCAGCGGAGAATCCTATGAAGGACGAAGAACTCACAAGGTACAGTCGTCATATCATGCTACCCCAACTGGATTATGAAGGGCAGCTAAAACTCACACAATCTCGTGCCCTGATTATTGGAGCAGGCGGTCTTAGTTCACCTGTAGCAATGTATCTTGCAAGCAGTGGTATTGGGCATATTATAATGTCAGATTTTGATCATGTTGAATTAAGCAATTTACAGCGGCAAATTTTGCATGGCAATGATGATGTTGGCAAAGCTAAAGTGGAATCGGCTAAAGAAACTCTACAAAATTTGAATTCGGAAATAGAAATTACTGTGTTTAACGAAAAACTAAATGAAGAAAAACTTCGTGAGCAAATAAAACAGGCCGATGTTGTATTGGAAACCACGGATAACTTTGAATCCCGTTTTTTTCTCAGTCGATTATGTGTTGAAGAAAAGACCCCGTTAGTTTCTGGCTCAGCCATTCGATTCGAGGGACAGATAACGGTTTTTCGTTTTGACAAAGCAGATAGCCCTTGCTATCACTGCCTTTATAAAGAAACAGACGAAGGGGAAGAGGCTCACTGGGAATCCTGCGCGCGAAGTGGCGTATTGGCGCCTGTGGTTGGCATTATCGGCTCTATTCAAGCCACTGAAGCAATAAAAGTACTAACAGGAATAGGGAAAGATTTATGTGGTCGATTAATACTTTTTGATGCCTTGTACATGGAATGGCGCGAAATGAAATTGAAAAAAGATCCCAATTGCCCTGTGTGCTCCAAATAAAATATCCCGTGTGGTCAAAAACCCATCCATATCCTGATATCAA
The DNA here is from genome assembly GCA_039714615.1 of Pseudomonadota bacterium. Classification (GTDB taxonomy): domain Bacteria; phylum Pseudomonadota; class Gammaproteobacteria; order JAAEPA01; family JAAEPA01; genus JAAEPA01. The sequence goes on from JBDLIZ010000512.1 coordinate 1,163, forward strand.
CATCTTATTGCGCCAGGAAAAGCTTGGTGAGGGAGGAAATCATGTAGACGGATAACCATGGTAGAAACCTTCTATGCGATCCAGCAGGTGAAAGTCCTGACCGGGTAAAGGCGAAGGACTCGCCCAGGATCTCACCAATCCGCTCGCAAACCTTATGACTACTCCGATCCAAATGAACTTTGACCGGAATATCGGTCTCAACGAATCGCTGATACCCACCGGTCTGAATAACTTCGGCGAGCGAGACAACACGGTTGTTCAGGTGCCCTTCGTAACCAGGTTTCCCCAACTGCCCGGGTGTAATCAGCTCGCCCATGTTGCCTAGACCCGCGATGTGGTAATCCGATCAGATCAGCGCAGGTACTTAACCAGTTCCTCCGCCAGCTTTTCGGCTGAGATACCGTAGATAAATTTAGTGATAAATCGGCCATCCGGCGTCAGTAGATAGAGGCTGGCCGAGTGATCCATCAGGTAAAGTGCTGGGTCAGCGTTTTCCTCAACAACTTTTTCATACTTCACCTTGTATTGAGCCGTCATGCGTTCAATCATTGATTTCGACCCGGTGATACCGATCAGGCGCGGATCAAAATACTCGATGTAGTCACGCAACACCTTTACCCCGTCGCGCTCCGGATCGACAGTGACAAAGTAGGGTTGCACCAGCGCCGCCTTGTCTCCCAACCGATCCAGCGCCAGGGAGAGGATCTGCAATGTGTTGGGGCAGATATCGGGGCAGTAAGTATAACCGAAGTAGAGTAGTTGATACTTGCCCCGCATACTCTCTTCCGTGACCAGGCGGCCATAGTGATCAGTGAGCATAAAACGACCATGCCCAATGCCGTCGGCAACAGGAGTCTGATCATGCCGAGCAATCATACGCGCCTTCCCCGCGGTCTGCATATCCGCATTCAGGCAGCGTTTGATGGTATCGGTGTTATGGCGCATCAGGTCAAAATAGAGATCCTCCCCTGCCGGCAAGTGACTTCCCAGACTATCGAGCTCACCGACATTCACGTCCTGTCCGTCGGTAAGAAGGTCAAGATGCTTGATGGGCATGCCTCTCTCAGTCAGGAGGCAGACCGCCTCTCCATTGATGATCTGTTGTCGAACCTTCAGCAGTGACACGGCATCCACTTTTTGCCGAGGTGACTGCGTGACATGATCCAGCACGGTCAACGCATAGGCCTGTTCGAAATACTGCAGCGTATCGTAATACTGCACCGCCAATCCGGCCTTCAACCCCCGGTAGTCATATTCATACTCCCGGTCGATACGCGACAGCCGTTGCATGATCTTGCGCCTGTTGCGGGTGTAAACATGTGCCCGTGCGGGGTCTGCTTCCTGTAACAAAAGAGACAAGTCATTGAGCAATATAATGATATTTCGGTTGTCCAGCCAGAAAAAAGGATCACGACGATGCTCATCAAACCGCGAAGGAAGGATCTTGATTGCCGGATTACTCAGCAACTCTATCACCTGGGTCCGCAAGCCCATCTCTCTGATGGGTTGTACTAGTGAGGCCTCCAGTTCAGGACCCACCCAGAACAGCATATCCGCGCTTTTCAGCATTTCATGCTGCTGCTCGGTCAATGTGAAATCATAGGGCGTCTGTCCACCGCCAATCAGCAGTTCAGGCGCCTCGGTTCCCTCCATAAGACCGGCGAGAATGGAATGGATCGGTTTTATGCTGACAACCACACGAAGGTTATCCGCGGCCTGTACGGAAGTGAGTGCCAAGCACAAGAATATAGCCATCCAACTGGTGGCCCTGGCTTTGGCCCAACTGATATTGTGATGACTCATTGCCTGTTAAAAGTCGCTTCCAATTGAAGGATCGCTTCATCCACCTGTTTTCTGAGTAGATCGGGATTCGGACAAGTACCGCTCTCCTCGATGAACCGCAGAAATGAGGCATTCGTTTCAGCATCGAACAAATCACCCAACTGCCGCCGTTTGGGTAGATTCAGCACGAGTGCTCTTTTGATACGCTGTGTTTCCGCCAGCGCCTTGCAGTGCAGGGCTACACCATTGATTTGTCCAAGATGCTTGATAGCGGAAAAGTGCGCATCATCCAATGCCAATCCCTCTGTTAGCCATAGCATTAAAATCAAAGTGAGATACAACAATCGAAATAATCTCATAATTCAACACTCAGCAATCCGTGAACAATGTTTCATTTGTCAGCGCGTTTGTTTATTATGCCAGTGCAATCCTGACCCTGCTGCTAGCGGGATATCAGGCCATCTTTAGTTAGCACAGACGATCCGATCTTTGCCACTTCAGTAGCGCATGTTTGGTAGAGACCCAATGGATCTTAACCCACTGACTCCCTCAGCAACAGAGTTCCATCTTGATTAAGATCAAAGCCACCCACCGTCAGATTTATTTAATCTACTGCACCTTTTGATTATATAGGGAGTTATCTTTATGGCCCAGGCCTTCACAAAAACGATGGCGCGCAACATCTTCTATGGTGGAACCGCGTTTTTCTTTCTACTCTTCCTCGCGCTCACCTTTGACACCATGGGACAGCTCCCCAATCGCGACAATCGTGCCGCGCTGGAAGGCGAACTCGGACCTGTGATCGCCAAAGGCAAGGCACTTTGGGAGAAGAATGATTGTATCGGCTGTCACACCCTGCTCGGCGAAGGCGCCTACTTCGCGCCGGAACTGGGAAATGTCTATACACGCTTCGGCAACTCGACCGATGCGATCAAGGGATTCATCGCCAGCCGACCCAAAGACGGCATCCCCGGCCGCCGCAGCATGCCCCAGTTCAACTTCACTGATGAAGAGCTGACCGCCCTCGCCGAGTTCCTGAAGTACGTCTCGGAAATCAACGCGGCCAACTGGCCACCGAATATCCAGGGTTAAGGGAGAGAAAAAACCATGCAATATCAATCACAATCGGTCGCAAAGCTCTATTTCATTGCGGCCATCGCCCTGTTCGTGGCGCAAGTCCTGTTTGGCCTGATCATGGGCCTGCAGTATGTCGTAGGGGATTTCCTCTTCCCTGAGATCCCCTTCAACGTGGCCCGTATGGTCCATACCAACGCCCTGATCGTCTGGATGCTGATGGCCTTCATGGGTGCGGCCTACTATCTGGTGCCGGAAGAGGCGGAAACCGAGCTGTTCGCCCCCTGGCTGGCCAGCCTGATGTTCTGGATCTTCCTGGTCGCCGCCGGTGCCACCGTGGCCGGTTATCTGCTCTTCTCCTACTCCGATCTGGCGGATCTGACCATGAACGAGCTGCTGCCGACCATGGGCCGGGAGTTCCTGGAGCAGCCGACCATCACCAAGGTGGGCATAGTCATCGTCGCCCTCGCCTTCCTGTTCAATATCGGCATGACCATCCTCAAGGGTCGCAAGACCGTGGTCAACCTGGTGCTGCTGATGGGCCTGGTCGGTCTGGCCGTGTTCTTCCTGTTCTCCTTCTACAACCCCGTCAACCTGGTGCTG
>JBDLIZ010000513.1:0-4607 GCA_039714615.1 Pseudomonadota bacterium
ATGCGCAGGTGCTAAATGGGCAGAGATATGGGCGCCCTCAGCTACGGAGGCGATAGGTGTATCGTCATACATTACCGCCCCATATTCGCGCACCTCCCCAACATGAGGAATAGCGTGATGATCATTGAGTGACATCAAGACATCCGATTGATGCTTCAGGGCATAGACCTGCTCCGAAGTGATGCGCGCGCGCGCGATGCACTTGCCAAAACCACGAATCTCTGGTGGATAGAGGTCAAAGGCGATGACCTTGAAACCGAGCTTAGCCATCGCCCGCTTGAGGATGTCGCCAGCGGCGATGGTACCGTCTCCGGCCGAACCGCAGATGGCAATCTGGATGTCAGTGACGGATCGTTGGTTGAGACTCATGATCACTCCTAAGGAATGCCGATGAAATAGGTTGACCCACTGGCGACGAATGATCGTTCATATTCAAGGCGCGACCACAGGCGCACGGTTGCCGCAACGCCGAATAAGGACGATAAGGCGAGCTAGATGGGCAAGTTATTCCAGTAGCATTACTAATCATATTCCCACAATGTTGAATCGATCTCGCCCCGATCATTGATTAACAGCTTATCCTCTTTGAAGGTACTGACGGCCTCGTCACCACCGGTCATATTGATTGCGGCGATTCGCCCCATCATCTTCACATTCTTCCAACCATAGTAGAAACGATAGTGGTTTTCTTCCGGCGACCAAATCTGGCAGACATCACCCGCGGCCCAGATGTGCTCATCGACGGTGCGTAACTGTGGATTTACGAGCAGGCCACGCGCGATATCGACACCGGAACCGAGTATGAATTTCAAAGCCGGCATCAGCCCGTAAAAGGCCATCACCACGTCGGCGTGAAGCTCGCCGTCATCATCGAAAACCACGCGCTTTGCGTGCAAGCCCTTAGAGCCCGCCTCGATGCGCGCGACTTTACGATCACGCATGACCCGCATACCCATGTGCTCCAGTGCCCCTACATAACGTGGAGTTTCCTCCGCGGAGATCTCATGGGGCCAAAAAAGATGCTCGCTCGCGGCCACGATCACCTCATGTCCCGCTTTGACAAGAGTACGTGCCAGATCCAGCCCCTTGACATCACCGCCTAGCATCACCACCTTGCCGCCACTGCTAGGCAGCGCCTCACGGATTTGCTTCGCATTCTTAATGGTATTGAAATCATGTAACAGATGACGGTATTCCCGCAAATACTCTGGCAGGTAACCACCGCCACCGCTGGCCACGAGGAGCTTGTCATAGCCCAGCTGTTCCTTGTGACGTAGCTCAATCACACGATGCCGTGGATCGACCCGCTCGACCCAACTAAGACGACGAACGATGATGCGCTGCTCGTCATAATAAGCTGGGGGATGGACCAGAAATTCGCGCCAGTCATCGATACCGTCCAATACCCTTGGAAATTCATACCGATTGAGAAACAGTAGTCTGCCCGCCGTAATCAAGGTGATACGACTGTCCGGATCACGTTGTCGCAGATGCCATGCCGCCTCGTTGCCGGCGGCGCCATTACCGATGATGACATAATGTGTAGCGTCGCTCACCTCATCGACCTCCACCGACATCTTGGTAGAACATATCGTTTCGAGTGATGGAAATACAGTTCGTAGGGCAGACCTTATAACAGGCCCCACAACGGATACACTCGTTGTTATCGACCCAGATGGCACCTACCTCATCCCACCTCTGAGTCTCTTGTAATTTGCCATAACTGCCATCCTCTTTTATTTCGACCCCATGAACCAATTTGATACAGTTACGTGGGGCCACCTCGATACAGGCGCGGCAGTAGATACAATTATCGACGTCGATCTGATAGCGTAAATTACAAAGATAACAACGCTTGGCCTCCTCCATGGCATGCTCCATGTCCAGACCGTTTTCCACCTCTAACTTTAAGCCGCAGCCGCGCTCATCGACCGACGCTGTAGGCATCTCCTGGCGCGGTATGAAGTCGAAGGCACGCTCACGCAAGGGTTCATCCACCAGCTCTATCCTGACAACCTGCTTGCGGCGCACCGCGCCCATCAACCAGCCATCCATATCCAACGCCACCCGCCGACCATGGCCAATAGCCCCTATCACGGTAGTAGGTCCGCTCACATAGTCACCGGCCGCAAAAAGGCCATCCACCGATGTCATGCCATTATCACCAATGCGCACACTCCCCCAGCGGTCCAGATCCACAGGTCTGTCCAGATAGTCGTTGACGGTCTTCTGACCGATGGCGATCAACAGGGTGTCACAGGGCTCCTCAAACTCTGACCCCTCGATCGGGATGGCCTGGCGACGGCCCCCCTTGCGCCAGCCACCCAGACGATTTTGGATGAAACGCACTGCACGCAACTCGCCCTGGGGACTGGTAACCAAATCCACGGGGGTACGCAGGCCAAAGATCTTTACCCCCTCGCGCCGGGCCTCGTAGATCTCCTCTTTTGGGACCGGGATGTATTCCTCGGAGGTACGGATATGGATGGTCACCTGCTCGGCACCCAAGCGGCGCGCAACCCGGGCACAATCCAAGGCGGTAAAGCCAGCCCCCACGACGAAAACTCGCTTACCCACGGTCTTAGGTACACCGCGGTGCAGCTCTATCAGGAAATCCAGCCCATACTCGACGTTGGGGATGTCGAGGACGGGGTCAGTGCCGTCTTGATCATCGTTGAGCGGCAAAGCTGTGGCTGCCATGCAACCGGTGGCGAGCAGCACGGCATCGTAGTCATCGAGTAAATGGCCAAGCCTGACCTGCCCCTCGCCACTGCCGACGGCGACCCCGGTCTTCAGATCGACACCGAGACGCACGGCGTTGCGCAGCTCCTCATCCAGAACCTCTCTGGGCAGACGAAATTCCGGGATGCCATAGGCAAGCATGCCACCGGGTTTATTTTCCCGCTCATATAGGGTGACGTCATGCCCCAGCGTCGTCAGGTCATAGGCCGCCGCGATGCCCGCCGGCCCCGCACCCACTACCGCAATGCGTTTCCCCGTGGGGGTAAACAGACTTTCAACGATGCGATGATCCACGGGTTTGAAATCAGCGGCGACCCGCTTGATATGACAAATACCCACCGGATCGCCATTACCCGGCCAGCCATGGCGGCAGACATCCTCGCAGGGACGCGAACAGATTCGCCCCAGCACGCCCGGAAGCACATTGGCGATCCGGTTGAGTTCGTATGAACGGCCATAGCGCTGCTCGCTGATCATACGAATATAGGCGGGAATATTGGTCTGTGCCGGACAGGCCGTCTGGCAGGGGACGTTTTCCTTGACCCAGCCGATATCACGCGGGTCAGTGGAATAGCGCACGGGAGTGACGACCCGCCGGCCTATGGCGTGGGTCCTGGAAAAATCTTCAGCCTCATCGAGATAGACCTTGCGGATGGGGTCCTCGGCCATCTTCTGCCTCCCGTTGGTGTATTTATACGGATGTAGGTTAAGTATACCCATTACGGATGGGTGAAGGCTAGGAGCCTGTCGAATTTAGACGATCGTAGCGAATGTTTACCGAGCCCGAGAGCCTATTACCTAGATCACTTGCAGGATCTAGGTAATATTTGCCAATATCTATTTCAACATCTATATTACGATATCGATATAGGCGCTATCTTAATGCAAAATAATGAATGATAGTATCAACTGGTTGAACCACGATCATCTCGGCTACGAACTACTTCTTCAAGACTGCCAAACGGCGGCTGAACAAGAGGACTGGAAGGGTGTAAAACGGATATTTGAAAAGCTCGTTACCGGCATTAAAGTCCACATGCTCATGGAAGAAGAGGTTCTCTATCCTGCATATGAAGCCGCGGTGAATACCCCGCACGATCCCACCCAGGCCTTACGTGAAGAGCATAGTGAGATCGTCCGACTATTGCGGAATCTCTCACAGGTGTTAAAGACCAACGATTCTGAGCTTTTTCTGGATTCATTAGTACCGCTGGAAGAGGTGATGACGAAACACCATGAAAAAGAGGAAGAGATATTCCTGCCCATGGCGGGCCATGTATTGCTTGCGCAGCGAGATGAGATTATGCGCAAACTAGAGTCGTTCGATCCAAAGGCATCCGGCGACACTGGTTCCGTCTGATTTCCACATTAAGAGGATGATTAGTCCATACTATTTTGCTTGAGGAGATGAGATGAAGCGGGCGTATGAGTGGAATTGGTATGGTACTGAACCAAGTATGTTGTCCTTATTGTCATTCGGAGAAATGCGAGTTTACCAGAGCTATGAAACGCTCAACAGTGGAACCAGGAAGTGGTATCAATGTTCAATTTGTCAGCGGGTGTTTTCAGAAACTAAGGGAAGCTTTCTAGAGGGCCTGAAGAAGCCCATGAGTCTGATCGTTAGTGCGCCAAGCGAAGCTTGGCGCACTAACCTTTGTACTCGACTCTTTTGACTGTACTTCACGATAATAGCTCCCTCGATCTTTTAGGAATGGCTCAACAATAACTCAGCCCTTTTACATCTCATCTTCAGCCTGCCTTTGAACGATCTTCAATCGTAAAACCTCAACACGAACCGCTATTCCTACACTTTTACTCAATCAGATCGTCCAAATACAGACTAAATCTGAGCGTTAAATGACCAA
>JBDLIZ010000514.1:0-4599 GCA_039714615.1 Pseudomonadota bacterium
AAGTGCCATTCGGCTCAGGCCACATTATTCCCGGAACGGCTTGACGATTACATCACCGAAAGCAACCCGATCCGTGTCATTGATGTCTTTGTCGATGAACTGGATCCGGGGTCACTCCGTTTCAAAACGGTCCCTGAAGACACCGGGCGACCACCCTACCATCCCGCGACACTGCTCGGTCATTTCTCCAACAAAGAAAAGCCCTGCCTTGGCGGTGCTGTCTGGACCGGTCCCTGTTGATTATCAGGTATCAGGCCGGTGGCTTGAGACAAGCAATATACGTTATCCGGTTCAGTGTTGCTGCGGCTCCAAAGCACGCTCGTAAGCCTCAAATCCACCCTTTGCCTGCCACTCACGCATCCCGCCCTGAAGAATCCTCAAGTTATCGAATCCGGCGACACGAAGCGCAAATCCCGCTTGGGCAGACAACGTCCCGGTATTGCAGTAAATCAGGATTGGCTTGTCTTTCGGAAACTCTGACAGGCGTGCGAGTACCTGGCGCCATTCGATATTCACTGCGCCGGGTATGTGTTCCTTTTCGAACTGTGTGGCATCGCGAGCGTCCACAATGAAAAAGTTCTTCCAGTCCTGTGCTGGAATTTGTTCCGGGAAGATAGTCGCTCCACCATAGTCGACAAAATCAAGATACTCTTCCATGATGTCGATTGCCTCGATATTTTCTTGCGCCCAGACAGGGCCAGCCACGAGAGACAGGTTGAGCAGCAGAACTATGAAAGTCTTGGACATTGAGAAATCCCTGGTTTGTGATGTTATGAACAATCCCGTCTAGATTAACAGAAAGCTTTTCATGCAAGTAAATGACCCGGGAATATCTTATCCGGGTCGATCTGAGACCTTTATCCTGAAATTCAGTTAGTTACCACAGGAATGTCTTGCTCCGGGCTAGAACCTGTCATTCAGCAACACAGAAAACAGTGGTCTGAAACAGGCCAGTTGCCATGGTATGCTGATTCAATGAGCGCAAGAATAAGAACAACCATCCTCCTCATTCTGCTGGTTCTGGTATCCGCTGCCAGTGGCGTCTATCATCTCAAGAGCCGACAGGAAATCGAAGCATTACAGCAACGCATTACCGAACTCACCCGTAAACTATCCCAGTCGCGGACACAGCCGACTGTGCCGCAGACTGACTCCTCCCGTCCGGTTCCTGAAGCAACCCGGTAACCTGAATTCCAGCCGCTTACCCCAGGAACTTCCGAGTACGGCTGCCAAAAGAAGACCTTTAACACAAACAGCTACCAGGTGAGAAGGATGCTCAACGGGTACGCTGGTCACTGTCTGGTAACACCTGCTGCATCATTCCTGCTGGATTCATTTGCTGGAACTGCTTGCTTCCCTGGTTGAAAGCCTGCCCCAAGCCATGGATACTCTTCTCCATACGCAGCATGGACTCATTCATAGTATGCATACTATTCTGCATTTCACTTACATCCTGTGAAATGGCACCCACATATCCGGTCATCTCGATCATCGATCTGCTCATATCGAACATCAGCTTTACAAAAAGAAGTGCGATGATTCCTGCGCAGACAAATAATAATGCCTGTAACGATTTGCTGGCCATTCTCTTTATACCTTCTCTCTTTGATCAGGGGGGCTCGGGAAATTTTAGCAGATCTTCTGATGAGAGATACTCGGCATGAACGCGTACTTCCGGCCAACCCGGGCATACAGCACAACCAAAAACTGCTCCCGAAGAAGCCGTGATTGATAATGTTTTAACTGGCTATGCTTTCTTGCGTCTTGCCAAACCGATCAGCCCCGACAGGCCGGAGTCGAATGACCGGTGACAAATCCGACCTGCGGTTATTGGCCTGTTTGCTTACGGATAAATGCGCCTGTAGCTATATCCGTGCTCGTAGTCATGTGGCGGGCGGAATTGATCATAATAGCTGCTGCGTGCCTCTGCCTTGTTCTGGAACCAGCGGTTGCGCGCCTTGTTCCACTGCCTGCGGTCTTCTGCCATGGGATTGTTCCACCAGCGGCGTAAGCTGCGCCAGTTTTCTAAACTTTTACGCCGGGCCTCGATGGCAGCCTTTCTGTGTACAAGACTTCTGTTCAGGTAGGCTCGATTCCCGTATCTGTGCAGAACCGGCGCCTGTTCCACTGTTATGGATTCACCGGCTGCAGGTTCAGTAGATTCCGCCTCCTCGGCCAGGGCTGAATTCACCCAGCCGCCACAAAGCGTGATTGTAACCAGCATGACTGTCAGGGTTTTTGGTACTAAACCGTATATATTCATGATGTCCTCCAATATCCAGAATATGCCCGGATCATAAATAAGTGGCCTTTACATCTGTAATGCAGGCTAATTTTACTACCCGTGATCCTTGGCTACCTTGACTAATATCAAACATACGAGGTTGCTGACTGTCACCAGGACGGGGACTGTCAGCGATCTGGCAATGCCGGGGGAGGGTGCAGCCCCGTCCTTGTGGCGGGGTTTTCTTACCTCAATAAAGGTCCAAGGACAGCCAATTCCTTGCTCGTTACCAATCCAGATTGACTCCGAAGTGCAAGGTACGATCTGAATCCCTCACGTCCTTTATCACCAGGGCAAGCGTCTTGCTTTTGTTCAGATTCAGCTTCGAATCATTAAATACCAGGCCTAGAGCCGCACCCATAAGGTTGATACCTTGCTCGGGCATGCCGATCAAATCAAGCGCATTTTCTGAGTAAGACATCAAGTTTTTCAGTATAAATCTTTTATTGTGGTTATATATTTCATCGTACTCCTGGGGTGACATATTCACGTCGGTTCTGTGCCAGTACTGTTGTTCAACCTCCAGGTTGAGGAGAGAAGCCTGCTTGTCTTCAGCGTAGACTATTGAGCTTGTCACCAGGAGGAAGGCTGATGTAATTGTTATCGTGCGAATCATGCGCACCCCCATAGATCCCTGTTCGTGGTTGATTAAGGCATCCACAAAATGGTCTAGTGTTGGTTGGCCACCTGTTCCCGAAGATGACGTTTGTAACTCTGGAGTAGAACGTGGGCATAGGTCCGTGATTCAGCCGCCGCTGCAAACATGCCTAACTGTTGTAATCGACGCCCGATCTCAAGCTGATGTTTCAGCCTCATTTTGCAATCTGTCTTTGACATGATGTCTTTCCTCCTCCCCAGTCAAATCTCTCGCTTATCTAATGAAGACGGATATTGCGGAGATTACTCGTGCCTGCGATCCATTGCGGCCGGTTGTTTCAGTCACATATTCCAGAAAAAAGTATTACATCTATGTTGTACATGCTGGAGGGTAAGATTTCCATTGTACCGAGGTACAGGGGTATCACATGGAATTACAGGAATACAACTGGTTGCGGTGCACAAGGTTTCAGTTCGGCTGAAAGTTGCCGTACATCATAATGGGCCTGTTCCGCGTCCATGCATTAATTTGTTACAAACCACAACCACAACCCTGGCAGTGGATAGCTCTGGCACTCAGAATGCTGGGGGCAGTTGTTCAAGTCCACCTGTAGCCACCATTCAAATTCAGCCAAGGGGTGATTTTGCGTTGCGTGTTTAACCTCGAAAGAAATTGCCTAATGCGCTATCTTAAAATATATTCCCGTATTGAGAGCGTTTACTGTCGAGAACCTTCATAACATCAAGGGGGCAAAATAATGAAAGTGGCAACGAAAATACTGGGTTTGGCTGTCATTACAGGTACCTTGGTCCTGGTTTCGACCAGTGCCAATGCCTGGTGGAACGATGACGATGATTATTGGGGAGGCCCCTGGGGCAATCGGGGCTGGGGCGGCTATCCGGGCTATGGTGGCTATGGTGGCTATCCGGGCTATGGTGGCTATGGTGGCTATCCGGGCTATGGCGGCTGGGGTGGCTATCCGGGCTATGGCGGCTGGGGGCCGCACACTCCCCGGGTTATCTACACCCAGCCCCAGGGATCGGGATCATCCAAAGAGTACCGTATAAAGTAACGGCTGAATGTCCGGATACGGTCACGCTATGTTCCTGATTAACAGGATTGCCCTGACCCTGCTGGGGGGTCATTCCTTTTATGGGGCCACTTCCAGGAAGATGACCAGCGCCAGGGAAAGTGTAGCTGATAGAACCATCAGCAACTGCTTGATGAAGCTGAAAGACTTTTGAGTCATGAGAGTCGCCCCCATTCCATTAGCCGGTTAATATTGCTAGCCGGAAGGGATCAGCCAGCACACGTGGCTATTATCCCTGATCGGTTAGTGGTGCAGTGCAGCGCTCAGATGATTAAGCGTAGGACATTTTCGAACAAATGCCAGGGGTACTTCTAATTACATAAAAGGTGAAGTTTCCCTGAACGGCGGCAAAGGGTGTGCGCCTGAAAATGTCCCACTTTCGGGCGTCCGCATAAATCATTGAATTGAATGGCGGGCTCCCCGGGACTCATACTGCCGACCCGGCGACTATATACAGTGAGTTCCAAATCCCGTGACAAGAGAACTGAATGGCAAAAAAAATCCCCCAATCAAGGGGGATTTCGAGGTGATTAAAAGGATTGAAACTCCTTATCATCAGACCAGGACATGTTCGAATTAACCAAATCAGGGTCCACTTGAGGGGTATTCACCCGATGAAATTCTTCA
>JBDLIZ010000515.1:0-4574 GCA_039714615.1 Pseudomonadota bacterium
AGTCGATTGTAGTAGCCATCGGTATGCCAGTGGATGGTTTTATTGGAATAGGGGATATATGGGGTATGCAGTTCATCATCCTGAACCGTAATGGCGGTTACCGCATCCTGCTCCGCCCCCCGATTGTGATCGAGGTTGAGCAGACCAAACCGGCACCCTATCGCACGTGGAATATGGGTTCCGCTAGTCGCACCGAGTTTACTGACATAGATCGCCATATTGGCCTTTCGACAGCGCTTAAGAATTTCGCCATGCTCCGCATGAGTCAATGTTCGCGGATCATCAATCTCGACCACCAGCTCCTCGAGCTTGGTGGGGGCCTGTTCAAGTTTCTGGTCCCGCCATTGACTATAGGCAGAATCACTACCGAGATCGAATGGACTGAGGTTTTGCATACTGAATCTCTGATTTGAATTAGCGAAAGTTTATGGCGCATTCGTCGCAGCGAGCAGACAAATGTCGGCAGGCTTCTACCTTTGACCGGTCAAATACTGCTCCACACCTGGTTTCCCATACCAATAACCGTCACATGCCCCCAGTGGCATGCACGGCTTCAGTGCCGCTAGATTGATTTCCGGCGATTGGCCGTCGTGTAGACAACCATGAAACAACTCGATGACCTTGCGGGTGTGTCTGGACTGTGGACTGATACGCAGCACGTCTACCCCCAGCGGCAAGAGTTCGTCGAGTTGGCCGAGCAGACTGAAGCTGCGGGCGGATTGGGTTTGAATGCCGTTGAGGACCAGGAAGGATTCGTTTTCACGCGTGGAAAGCAGCAGTCCATCCGGGTAGTCCAGGCAACGAAATTGGCAGTCGTCTTTAGGCAGATTGTGGGCGCGTGCCGTGAAACATCTCGCCGAATAGGCCAGGGGCATCCGCCCGTAAGCGAATACCTCGGTCTCTACACCCTGCGGTCTAGCGGACTGCAGATCTGCGAGGGTCTCTCGGGATAATTCAAGGGGCATGACCCAGCGTTTCATGCCCAGATCAGAGAGAAAGCTCAAGCTACGCGAATTATAGATGTTGATCGACGGGCCGGCGATAAAAGGCGTTTTCTCAGCCAGCAGTTGAATCGCCGCCATATCGTTGGCCTCCACCATGAAGTGCCCGTTTTCGCATAGACTTTTGAGAGCACCCCGTTCCGAGCCTGCCTCGAGCAGGGCCAGGCTGGAGAGCACCACCTGTTTCCCTGCCTGTTCGAGCTGATGGGCCAGATCCAGCCAGTCCTCAGCGGATAGGCTTCGCCGCTTGGAACACACGGTCTCACCTAAATAGACGATGTCCACCGGTGTCTGCGCGATATCTCGATAGAATTCGAGCAGGACATCACGGGGCCAGTAATAGAGCACCGGTCCCAATGAGAGTCTGGGTTTAGCCCGCATTTCTCACCACCCTCCTAGTCATTGCCATGGCCTGTGGTAGGCTCCCAAGGTAGTTTGTGCCCCTTCCGAGAGTCTTGCCAATGCCTTTTGCCAATCCGGCAGGGGTCGGTAGTTGTCCGGGTCGCGTTGACAGGCATCCATGGCCGCGCGCCAGACCCGCGTGACCTGGGTTACATAGGCCGGACTTCGTTGGCGGCCCTCGATCTTGATCGCCTTCACCCCGATGTCCTTGAGTCTGGGAAGAATGTCCAGGGTGTTCAGGCTGGTGGGCTCTTCGATGGCGTAATAGACATGTCTGCCCACCTTGAATCGGCCCTTGCACAGGGTAGGGTAACCGGGGTTTTCACCTGGCTCATGCTTGTTGATCAAGATTCCGTTGAGACGCAATTCCAAACCGGAAGGTGTTTCTGACCAGCGTACGGCCGTGGCGGGGGAACAGGCACCGAAATTGTTGGGTGACTGGCCGGTGGCATAAGAGGACAGGATACAGCGTCCCTCCGCCATGACACAAAGGCTGCCAAAACCGAAAACCTCGATGGGTATCGGGCTGTGTTCGATCACCTGGCAGACCTGATTGAGCGACAGCACCCGTGGTAGAACGGCGCGCCGGATGCCGAAATGCTCGTGATAGAAACGAATCGCCTCGGGACTGGTCGCGGAAGCCTGTACCGAGAGGTGCAGACGCAGAGCCGGCCAGCGCTTCAAGGCATAATCCATGACCCCGATATCGGCAAGAATCAGGGCATCCACCCCCAGCTCCGCGGCGCGGTCCACGGCGGCCTCCCAGCGTGACCACCCTGCAGGTTGAGGATAGCTATTGACCGCTACGAAAACCTTCCTGGCTTTGGCGTGAGCATAACGAATACCTTCTTCTGCACTTTTGTCATTAAAGTTCAATCCGGCAAAATGCCGTGCATTGGTGTCGTCGCGAAAACCGATATATACCGCATCGGCCCCATTGTTGACAGCGGCCTTAAGGGAGGGCAGGTTGCCTGCTGGGCAAACCAGTTCCATGGGTTGTTCGCTCATGTTTTAAGATTGTTCTACGATGTTCGCAGGAATAGATCTGTTTCCGAGTTCCTTGGAGGCATCGGTAGCGGGTCCGAGAGTTTGGGGATGGAGGCACGCTGTTTTATGCGCTTCGAGTGCAGGGCCTCGGTGATGCTGTTGATCACCAACCATTTCTTGCTGCACCAGGCGGGTGCCAGCAGAATGCTTGGCGAGGCCGTGCCGGTGACCCGGTGAAAGACCACCTCGGGTGGTGTCCGCCGGATAAGTTCGGCAGCGATTGAGACATATTCCGGCAGTGTCAAGGCCTGATATTGTCCGCGTCGCCATTCATTGGCCAGTCGAGTACCCTTGACCACGTGCAAGGGATGGATTTTCAGGCCGTCCACACCCAGGTCCAGTACCCGCTCTAGGGTGATGCGGCAATGTCGTGCGGATTCCCCGGGCAGACCGACGATGAGATGGGTGCAGACCGCCAGCCTACGGGATCGGGCCGCCTTCAAGGCATTGCGGTATTCGGCAAAGCCATGACCGCGATTTACCCGTTGCAGCGTTTCGTCAAAAGAGGATTGTAATCCAAGTTCCAGCCACACCTCATGGCCCCTCGCCCGATAGCTGCCCAGAAGATCTAGTACGGAGTCCGGAACACAGTCCGGCCGGGTACCCACCGCAAGGCCGATCACGTCCGTTTCGGCCAGGGCCTGATCGTAGAGTCGCTTCAGCTCGCCTACTTCGGCATAGGTGTTGGTATAGGCCTGGAAATAGGCGATATATTTTCGCGCCCCAGTGCGTTTTCGAATCACGCGCCGACCGGCGGCGATCTGATCGCTTAATGGGGCAGGTTGGCGGCCGTTGGGGCTGAAGGATACGTTATTGCAGAAGGTACAGCCCCCACGCCCCTTACTGCCATCGCGATTGGGACAGGTGAAACTGGCGTCGATGGCGATCTTGTGCACGCGTTCACCATAGCGATGCAGCATCGTTTGCCCAAAGGTATTAACATACTCGGCGAGTGTCATGGTCGGTAGCATTCCTAAGAAAGGAGTCTGTATCCATCATCGATGCTGACGAGTAAGTGTAGTTCGCCGTCAGGCTGTGTATTTGATCTAAGTCAAGTTGATGGTCGTGCCATGGTGATAGATTTGCAAACGCTAGGAGCCTGTCGGACTTAGGTGATCGTAGCGAGGGAAAGACGGTTTGAGGCAGATTTGTCGATCGTTGGAGGCGAATAGCCGTAGCGTGTAACGAAAAGGATCGACAAATCTGTCCAAATCCGGCTTTTCCGCAGTAGATCGTCCTAAGTCCGATAGGCTCCTAGACCGCAATGGGTTTGCTTATCCCGCATTGTTTCCCGATCGATATTTCAAGATGCTGACCAATCCGCGCAAGACCCTTCCCGTATTACCTCGGGCCCTGGCCCTGCCGTTGTCCATAGTCCCTGACCAGGTTCATTCATCGTTGATTGCAAGGGCGCTGAGCATCATTTTTGCAAATCAGATCAAAGCCGGTGAACTTGAGTTTCTCAGTGATCGGATGGTTTACATACAGGTGCTGGATGCTGGGATAGCGTTTCGGCTGTCTTATCAGCGGCATAGGCTGGTGGCGGGTGATCGGGATGCAAAGCCTGATTTGATCATTCGAGGCACAGTTTATGACTTTCTTACCCTAATTAGTCGTCGTGAGGATGCGGATACCCTGTTTTTTCAAAGGCGCCTGAAAATGGAGGGAGATACTGAGTTGGGTCTCTATGTAAAAAATTTCCTGGACGGTGTGGACATCGAGTCAGTTAGATTTTATGCGTCGGGTGATTATATGGTTCAACGTAGTATGCTGTTTTTTGAGCGATTGTTTGGATGATCACCGACTCGAGCTTAGGCATAGCAGTTCAAGCATAATTAGTGGCAGATTCGGGCAACACCTGCGAAGCTTCCCTGTGGGAGCGTCGCCAGGCGTATTCTATTGCCGTAGAGCTTAGAACGGCCGTATAGTCGCAACGGATACCCAATGCGAAGGTTTGCATCATGTTCTCGGCAAGGGCCGCAAGCGGAGCACAGAGGGCGAATGGCAATGCCGATCACTGCCAGAGCGCCGGGCATCGATGACCTGGGCCCAGCGATTGAAGCGGGTGTTCAATATCGACATAGAAACCTGCTCCAAGTGCGGCGGTGCGGTCAAAGTCATCGC
>JBDLIZ010000516.1:0-4563 GCA_039714615.1 Pseudomonadota bacterium
GCCGTTTGTTCCCGTTCCAGTTGTGCAGCACGCTCTTGGAGGAGTATCAGGTAGTCGCCACGAATCCGGTTGCGTCTGCCGATGTACCAAACCAAGAACACGAACACAAGCCCAAAGCCGATATTGCCTATCGTCTCTCCATCGTCGAACATGCCAATCGTAGCCAGCGCGAGGGCGGCAGTTACACCGTAGTAGTTCCACTGGTCGCTGATGGCGTAGCGGCCAACGCTATAGAGCGCAAACGGCATGGCCCACAGGGAATACGGGCCGAGTCCCATCAACAGGGCCAAGGCGGCCAGGTCCACACCCAGCACGATCAGCGGCTGAGATCTCCGCCAGTAGAGGGCGCCGCTGGCCACGACATGCACCAAGATCGCAGTGAGGGGTAAGTCGCTCACGGCGCGAATGGCAAGGTCTTGGTTAGGCTCGTCCGAGATAAACATAGACCACATGAACACAACGATGGCCAGAATGGTGTCTGAAGCGCGCGGCCAACGACTGAACGGGTCCCGCATGGGCCGCCAAGTGCTTCCAGGTAATGTTTGACTGTGCTGAGCCATACGATTCACCATTACACGATGATGACACACCCGGTGTCCGGACGGCGGTTCGGATGATACATCAACTCACGATACCCTATCTCGTCCAACACTGTCACCCTCCATCAGGCAGACCCCAGAGTAGATTAAAAGGTCACTGTTTCAGCTGACGATGAAGATAGACTGCTAAACAAATCATTCGGACTGGCGCTGAAATTATCATTGAGCAGAACGACTACCAACATCGCATACAGGACAAATCCGGCAAATATTGTGATTTGTAACCTTGATACTGTCTGAATTTCTTGATGTGCGCTAACGTCACAAGCATTACCGGGGCAGTACAGAGCCTTGTCTTTGTGAAACCAGTTATAAAACTTGCAGGCAATACAAATACCAAACGCTGTTTCAAAATATAGAAAGATCAGACAAGCCATACAGATAAGACCGCTCACTATGCTAAAACCGTTTAATACCACTAGATGCAAAAATATGATGCTTGAAAATAGTAAACCGATCTTCCAGGCAAACTTTTTTTGTGCGGCTCCCACATATTCGGGTGCTTGATTTCTGACAAACCATCGTCCCAGAATCAAAGTGGGCGAAAACTTAGGATTAACTAACACACGGATGGTAAAGTCAGTAAGGAACAGGGTGACCACATACTTTACCATGAAGAAATTTTCCTCATAGTTGATTTGGAAAAGCGATATCAGCAGCAATAAAAATAGTATTCCTGCTGATGCTCTCACTTCGCGTTCATTCAAGACTGGAACATCGTATCCTTCTACATTTTCACCAAACTGTATAATTTTGTTCATTTCGTTTCCTACCTTAGATTAGAGGGGGGTTAAATCAGTGCATTTTCCGGCGTGATTACCGCGCCGCTGGCCAGTCAGACTAAGCGCGGCTTTCTGCCGACACAGGCTAGACTGAGCCGCTTGCACAACGCACCGTAATCTAACGACAGGCACTGGGCGTTTTCCAGGCCACTTTCGAGCAGCCAGCTTTTCGCCTGGGCAGACGTCACTCCATGCGTTCGCCACTTGAGATGCACGAACATCCCCAGGGCGGAGCGGCGGGTGAGGCATGCGATCAGGAGACCGCCAGGCTTCAGTACTCGCACCATCTCATTGAGTGCAACGCTCGGATCGACGAGGTGTTCCAGCACATGAGCGGTCATTGCCAGATCAAAAACGCCATCAGGGTAAGGGAGCTCGCGCACGTCGCCGTGGCGAAGCGTCAGCCCGAGATCGGTATGGCTGAGACTACTGCTTGCCCGCTCGAGCATATGAGGCGAAATATCGATAGCATCGAGCTTGAACGGGTTAGGTAACACATGGGCGAGCGCGCTTGACAGTGCGCCCGTGCCCACACCACAATCCAGTACGCGAGGTTGCGCTCCAGCAAAATCCAGTCCTTCCTTGCTCAGCACTCTGCGAAGCAACGTCTCGTAGGCGCCTGGATAACCGAGCCGATCGAGTGTCCGGACCCACCCTGGCGCAGCCCGGTCGTAGCGACGGGTAAGCTCAGGTGAGCTGAACGCCAGACGCTGAACTGAAACCTGCCAGGAGCCAATCCAACGGGCAAATACGGGAATTGTCTCTTCGGCGTGTCGAACATTGTTCGTACACTCGTAGAACCTCGGATTTCGGGCCTGTTTGTTCGTGTAATACATCACTATTCCTCCACTGTGTAATTCGTACGGAGAAAATGTATGTCACGAGGCCGCTGCCGTCATCGCCCAGGGGATGGATTTTTGGCTCCCCCAAAGGTAGGATCAGGCAAGGTGGAAGTCGGAGAACCTCCCCCGTGAGCGGGAGATCGGAATCCGCCTGATGGAGGGTAACGGCGTTGAACGAGATGGGGTATCGTGGGTCGATGTGTCACTCGAACCGCCGACCGGACACAGGGTCTGTCATCATCGAACGGGAGATCGCCTATGAAAGACCACTGCTTTTGTCGCTGATCCGACTCCCTACAGGGTAGCGCCAGCGTTGCCTCCTTGCAGGCAAAGTTGATTCAAACGGGCTTTCGGTGTGCCTGTGACATCTCTGCCCCTGCGGCAGACCTTGCTTCAGCTGCGGCTGACAAGCTTGTCAGAAACACTTACCTTCAGAAACACTTACCTATCGTTTCGACACCGAGGTTAAGGGAAATTGCCGCTTCGCCATGAAGCCATTTGACTGTGGGCGCGAGCAGGTCACCTCCGTGTACCTGGGGTGCTAGGTTGCGTATTCGATGGTTTTCTCGGCGTTTGATGACCCTGCACGGCCATCTTTTTTGGCTTGCGGGCAAGGTCACTGCGTTTCAGATGCCGTCTATGGCTTTCGCGGCATAAACGGTTTCCCCCCATAGGGTCCCCCCACTTATTCCACGTTCCCTTGACACCCATTTGAGGGTAGCCGAGAGCGATGAGGAGCGCAGGCGCCGTGTCACGCAGAACCGGCTTTTCCGCGACAGATCGATCTTAAGTCTGAATGGCCCTTAAAACAACCAGGCCGCACCAACGGTATACATCAGCGTGTGATCGCCAATGTCGAAGTACTCGACTTCACCGCGCAGCCGAATCCGGGTAATGTCCAGGGAGGCGCCGAGGCCGGCGCTGAAGTCGGGGCCACTATCTGAACTCTTGTTACCGTCGACGACGTAATCCGCGTCCCAGAACACAACGCCGAGTTTGCCGAACAGGAACAGTGGACCCAGCGGCAATCCCACGAGGCCAGACACGTCAGTCGCGGTCTGATCGATCTTGGCACTACCAGTGGTCGTGCTCGGGGAACCAAAGTCCCGGTAGGTCGCCTCGACGGCGAAGAACTGTAGGAAGTGATACCCACCGAAGACCTTCCAGGCGAAATCAGTCTCGTCAAACTTGAAATCGGCCTGGTCGGGGTTGGAGACTGTTAGCTTGCTGGCCGCACCACCCAGGCTGCCACCGAGATAAAAACCGCCCTCGACAGCTAGAGCCGATTTCCCGACTACGAGTAAGGTCGCAGCCATCAGTGCAAAAAAAGTCTTATACAACATTACAAATCCTCCCAGTTTGATTGGTTTGGTATTCGATCCTCATTCGTTCGGATAAGCGCGGGATAGCTTGATTTCACAATCAGCACCCAAAAAATGATAACTGATTGAATCTCATAGAAAGCAGCTTATAGAGTCCTGATTAAAAATTAGATCGGTGTTTTGCAGAGCGATTTTTTAATATATGCAGATCTGTCTAGCGTTGGTAACCTACTGATTGTAGGTCACATATAATGTTAAGAATTTGACGAAGGTATTGGTTACATCGATATTTATTTTTGCGGTCTAATGCAGTTACACTTTTCTTCCATTCCCCCCATAAACAACAAAGGCATTCCGCCACCAGCTTTGTAAGAGTACTCTCCAACTTCCGGGTTGTTCATGCAGATCATATTGCAAGTTTCCGCACCTTCGATAAACATTTGTTTGCGTTCATTAGTAGAACTACATCCGACAGTGAACGCCGCCACCACAACTAATGCCAATATTTTCATCTTACTATCTCCTCTTTCATCTTCGTTAAAAGTCGTCGCTTTTAGGGGTATGCTCGTAATACGTGTAATTTGTTATCACTTCGCCGGAAAGCCAACACGTATGCTGAAATCTGGTGTCCGAAAAGGGGTTTGCGTCCGGAGATCGCAAAGCCTTGTGTTTCCGGGGTTGAAAGGGGCACAAAAAGATATCCTGAAAGGTCAACGTTTTCGGACTTCAATACCAAGTTAAAACCACGGTATTCCGCATAGTTCCTTGAGAATAAAGGGTTAAGGAAAACAGCGCGAATAACATCTATTTAGATCGCCGCATAGATACTGAATATTCTTTCAAAGTGACAACAAATTACACGTATTACGAGCATACCCGCACAAGGCCACTGCCGTCTTCGCCTCGGGGATGGATTTTCGGCTCCCCCAAAGGTAGGATCAGGCAAGGTGGAAGTCGGAGAACCTCCCCCGTGAGCGGGAGATCGGAATCCGCCTGATGGAGGGTAACGGCGTTGAAC
>JBDLIZ010000517.1:0-4560 GCA_039714615.1 Pseudomonadota bacterium
GGCGTCCACAATTGTCGACGATCGACTCGGGCAGCCCATACCGCACTTTCATCACCAACTCCCCGGTATCATCGTCCGCCAGAAAGACGCACCCTTGGGGAGTCAGATCAAGTCCGTGTCTCTGCAGTACCAGCACCAATGACTGGCGCAATATCTCGTCGAGTGGCAGGGGTTGCAGGGAGAGCTTCAGGATTGAGGCGATGATTTCCTGATTGAGCAGACTGCGGGAGAGTGCCTCCTGGGCCTGTTTCCGCTCTCCAACCTCCCCGTGCAGGTCCTCATTGCGTGACGTTAATTCCCGGGTACGGTCCTTCACACGGGATTCCAGTTGTTCACGGGCCAAACGTTCACTATCGCGCAACGCCGCCTCCGCCGCCTTGCGCTCAGTGATGTCCTGCACGGTGCCGGTCATCCGTAACGGGTTGCCGGCCTTGTCAAAGAACGTTTCCGCCTGTTTTTGCACAAAACGTTCCCTGCCGTCCGGAAGCACAATCCGGTGCTCGATGGTAAAGGGCGCCTTGTCCTCCATACTGGCGTTTACGGTTGCCTGGACCCGGTCCCGATCTTCCGGGTGTAAGGCAGCTAGATACGACTCGTAACTGGGAGAAAATCGCGTTGGGTCAAGGCCGAAGATTCGGTGGACTTCATCGGACCACCACAGGCTGTTGCGCTTGATATCCCATTCCCAGTTCCCGATATGGGCGATACGCTGAGCGTTGCGCAGAATGGCCACCATCGATTCAAGACGCTCCACCAATGGTGAGCCGAAGTGGTGGAACAGGACCATTCCCAGCGCAATGATCATCATTGCTCCACCAAGACTCAAAGCACCCGCTTTGGTGAAAGGCGCCCTGATCTCAGCCAGGTCAATCTTGACAACGATCCCGGCGTCCAATTCAGCCACCGGTTCATGGGCGGCCAGTACCCTGACGCCCCGATAGTCCAAACCGACCAGTGACCCGGATTTTCCCCCCAGGGCACGGCGCATGGGTTCAGCCAAATCCCCTCGAAAGGGTAATCGTTGCTGGACTCTGGGATTCTCATGGCGAAAAGACAATAGAAAGACAATGTCGTCACCCTCGCGCCTTGCCAAGGTGAATTCACCGGTTTCACCGAATCCCTGGTAGCGCGCATGGGCATCGATGACTTGGGACAATGTAGCGGCTGCCGCACCGCGGGGATCGGCATCCTGACTATGGATGGCATCGAACCGGGCAATCGCCTCAATCAACCGTGCCTGACTCTGCACAATCTCAATCAACCTGGACCGTTCTTCCGCGAAGGCTGTACCGTAGAGCGACCACAACGAAAGACCCGCTGCAGTAAGTCCCACCGTGGCCATCACCAACAACAGCACCAGTAAGCGTTGGCGATTAGTCAGTCCCTTCGAGAGAAGAAAATGAATGGGCATAGATATACTGATGGTTTTTCACGGTCCTCTTTTCCCTATCGTCCGTCTTCAACAATACTTAGGCTAGTTATGGTGCTCCTTTATGTCGGAGAAAAGGACAGGAAATTGCGGAATAGTTTAATTTGGCGTTACTCCAGAATAATCCTTCCCGGATCGGCTGGCAATACACTTCACTTCGCATATACGTTCGTTTTCGCGAACGGCCGCTCCTGGCCGCTTTCGGCCATCCAAGAAAAGAATCTATTTTCCTTTTGTCGGTGTGGGATCAGGTATGTTTTTGAATCAGGTTCTGGATTTCGAATTTGAGACGGATTTCGCCACACCACACTTAAAACAGAAAACGATTACAAACAGATAAAGCGCTTAGTTGCACATATTTTCAAAGATCCTGGTTTTCAAAATTTCAGCAATTGGCTAAAGAAAATGAGTTGATTGAATCTGCTGTTTGAGGCGCAATCTATGTATATCACTTACACACCAAGTCATGGACTGCTTTGTTATCTATAAATTCGATTTTCTTTGGGTGATTGCGGATAATACCGTCACATTGGAGTTTTTTCAGTGCTCTGCTGAGCGATTCTGGCCGCAAACCCAGATAACTGGCGATATCCCCCTTGGACATTGGTAGCTTCAAACTACCGATGGTGCTATCTTTTTGCAGAACCATTCTTTGGCAAAGCATCTGCAGAAAATTCAATAGGCGTTTTTCAGCGCTCGAATTGCGTCCATGCACAATAGTGTCGTTCGTATGGCGAATCTTCTGTCCAAGAAGTACCAGTATCTTATGTTGAAGTCTGGGTATGAACGAGCAAAGCGATTCAAGTTGATCAAATGGAAGTTCACAAACCCAGCTTGCCTCTAATGCTATAGCATCGTGGCGATATTGCATGTCACCAATCGCCTCAAGGCCCAGCAAATCGCCTTTAAGAAAGAAACCGTCAACTAAATTTGTACCATCGCGTGAGATGGTTTCGATTTTGACGGCACCCGACTGAATGATGAATAAGGATTTGAAACTATCCTCCATCTTGAAGATTGCTTGGCTGGGTTGGTAGGGACCATGGGTGTGAGTAATTTTTCTCAAGCCGTGCAAATGCTCATCACTGAGCCCTTGTCCCAAGCAGCGTGACCTTGTATCGCACTGATGGCAATCTATCTCACTTTTAAACGAGAGGTTTGATCTAGTCATCCTCGCACCTCACACAGGTCATACTTGGTTTTCATCATTATAGGTAAATGAAACGGGAATTGATTATTATTTGGACAGTACAGGCTTGTTGATTTTCAATCTAGAGTCAAGCCCAGTAGGGAAGCCTTAGTTTTTCTTAGAGAAAAGTACTGCGATCTCAACGGGGCTATTCAATCTTTTAATACCCTTCTTTTAGCAGACTGTTCCTGGCGGCCCTTCCCATTGCAGACGGCAATTGCACAAACCTGCCTTTGGTATCCCGCCCCATGTCCATGTCCAACTTGTTCATGCCCTGGTAGGCGCCGGTTAATCCTTCGGCAGAAAGGTGCTGTAGAGCAGCGCCAATACCACGCCCATAATCAGACCCACAAGTCCGACAAAGGTGACGAGAATCCAGCAATCCGCCATTATCGTCCCACTCTCCACGTTCTGGTCCTCCTACCGCTGTAATCTGTGCCTGCAGCCAACCGGCTTAGCTTAACCCATCCCGGCTCTGACAGGAAAGGATCGATGTGAAAGTTACGAGCGACAAGTAAAGAATCCCTTGCGGGCACAACCTTTCCTCGACTACCATCTCAGCTGTTAAGAATCGGGCGCTGACGCATGATATTAAAATGCTGGATCATTGCCACCATTGTGGGAATAATGGCGTTCTCCGCGGGTATCCTTCTTGTGGCCCTGTATTTTTATATGACTTCGCGGGCCACATGGGCCTCCGTGGGACTGCGCGGGTGGTTCTGGCTCGACAAGGTCAAGTCGAATCTCACCGATAAAGACTTGTCAAAGCACTAGTCCGGACTTCTCGCCAGGGTTCACAATTTTTGGGCCGAGTCGTCTAGCGATACGGGTTCCGCAACCCCGATGGCATAGGCGAGTTGTACTGTGCAGCGTTTCGCCATCCCAGCTGCCACCAGGTTCTTCGCGACATGCCGGGCCATATAAGCGGCCGATCCATCCACCTTCGTGGGATCGTTGCCGGAAAAGGCACCCCGCCGTGCGAGCAACGCCCTCCATAGGTGTCAACGATGATCTTGCGCCGGTCAACCCGGTATCACCCTGTGGGCCACCGACGACAAACTGACGTGGTCTACTAGATTAGTAGACCACGGAAGTCCGCTTTTCAGTTGGGTTCTTGAGAGAGGGTTGGGTTATACTTCCGCCTACTCGATTTGACCCATCAACCTGTCTTGATCACAAAGGGACTGGAGAGTTCGGCCTTTCGCTGCTTGCGACCCACGCTAACGAGGACCCCATGCACGTCCCCACCAAGCCCATCAAGGAATATCCCTGGTTCATCCGCCTGTTCTTCTGGAACCAGAAGCGTCGTTACGGAAAAGTGCTGGAGCCTGGCATGCTGTGGGGCCGCTCGCCGTGGGTGTTCGCGACCCTGGCTTTGTTGTACGGGACGCTGGATCGGAAACACTCGCCGCTCTCGCCGGTGTTAAGATCCCTGATCACGGTCCGAGTCTCCCAGATCAACCACTGCGAGTTCTGCGTTGACATCAACTCGGCGACACTGGTGAAGCGCGGGGTCCCAGAGAACAAGATCGAGGCCCTGTGGGAATGGCAGGAGAGCCCGCTTTTCGACCAGACCGAACGAGTCGCCTTGGAGTACACCGAGGCCGTGACCCACTCGGAGCGCTATGTAGATAACGACCTGATGGCACGGCTTAAGGAGCACTTTGACGACGACGCAGTGGTTGAGCTCACTGGCCTCATCGCCTTCCAGAATCTCTCCAGCAAGTTTAACAACGCATTAGATGTAGCGCCCCAGGGGTTTTGCCGTCTGCCCCCCAGCCACGAATCCTGACCGCCCTCGAACTCAGAAGCTGTCTGTCCTATCCAGTCTGAGCCATCACAAGCGTACATGATCGCGGTCAAGCGCAGCAGTTTGTTATTCGGGATGATTTATGGCGCATGGCTGTTTGCCGAAACGGGTTTGAGGAAGAACCTCGCGGCC
>JBDLIZ010000518.1:0-4559 GCA_039714615.1 Pseudomonadota bacterium
ACTCAATGACATCGCCGGTCAACAAAGTTCTACGATCGTATTTCCTTTACCCATAGAGTTGTTGAGCGCTTTAACAAAATCCGGAAATCAAGGGGGCTAATATAAGTAACTTTTCATACCTCTCTCGGACTGGATCTAGGTCCTAAACCAGAATTAAGAGGGATATCGTGTCTTGAGCCAAAACAATGCCGTTCAACTTCGACAGTATTCTCTCATAGATACCTTTCTTGACCGGCTGTGGATGGAGCATGGCCTGAGTGAGAATACGCTTAGCGCCTATCGTTCCGATCTTCGAGGGTTGCTGCAATGGTTGCAAGGTCAAGGGAATGCGGATCTACTGGCAGTGGAGCAGGATGATTTACAGGAATATCTGAGTTCCCGCTTTGGGGCGGGGGTATCGGCACGATCGGCAGCCAGGTTACTTTCTACCCTAAAGCGGTTTTATCGTCATCATATAGGGGAGGGGGATATCGCTAAGGATCCCAGCGCCTTACTTGAAACACCTAAGCTAGGAAGACCCTTGCCTAAGAGCCTGAGTGAGGCGGATGTCGAGAACTTGCTCGCGGCACCGCCGATCGATACCCGCCTGGGGCTGCGTGATCGTACTATGCTCGAATTGCTCTATGCCTGTGGTTTGCGGGTGTCGGAGCTGATCAATGTAAAGCTCGATCAGATCAATCTACAACAGGGTGTGTTGCGGGTATGGGGAAAGGGCGGTAAGGAGAGAATGGTGCCGGTGGGCGAGCAGGCCCAGCATTGGTTGGCACGGTATCTTAGAGAGGCTCGGCCGGCGTTGTTAGAAAAGCGTCCTGGCAGCGATAAGCTGTTCGTCACCAACCGCGGGACCGCGATGACCCGCCAGGCCTTTTGGTACATGATTAAACGTTATGCCCGCAGTGCAGGCATATCCAAGGGACTCTCACCTCATACATTACGTCATGCCTTTGCCACTCATCTACTGAACCATGGCGCGGATCTGCGTGTCGTTCAGATGTTACTGGGGCATAGTGATCTTTCCACTACCCAGATATATACTCATGTCGCGCGCGCGCGGCTCAAAGATCTTCACCAAGAGCATCATCCCCGAGGTTGATGATACCCATCCGTCATGGGTATGAGTTGAATCATAGTCCACGTTTGCTGTCCATATCACCGACTCGGCGGAACCGATCAGAATGCGAGTAAGTTGTCTAGGAGCCTGTCCAAGAATAGAGAACCTACTGCGGAAAAGCCCTATTGGCTCATTTTCTCGATCATTATCGTTAAATAGGGCCTACTATTCGCCTCAAATGATCAAAAAAAATGAACTCAATATGGTTTCCCCTCGTTACGGCTTCTATTCTCGGACAGGCTCCTACGCGCCCCTGTTCGACACCTTGCTGGAATGAGCAATCGAATGATCGGTGCGTCTTACTGAATATGTGTTAAGAACAATACAGGAATCCTAATGTACAAAAACCTTCTTTCTATTGCCTTGATATTCGCCGTTCTAATTCATGCCCCAATGGCCGCAGCCGCGGATCCCGCCGACAACATTCGCCTCAAGTTGGGTGCGCTGGTGCCGGGCATGGAGCCTGATAGCATAGAAGTCACCCCTGTCAAGGGACTTTACGAGGTTGCCTTTGGGGCTCAGGTCATGTATTTCAGCGGCGATGGGCGCTATATGTTGCGCGGCAATCTGATCGACCTCGATCAACGCGAAGACCTTACCGAGAAGACCCGTAACAAGGCTCGCAAAGCGGCCTTGGCGAAGCTCGGCAAGGAGGACATGATTGTTTTTTCGCCCAAGGAGGCCAAGCATACGATTACGGTTTTTACCGACATCGATTGTCCCTACTGCCGGAAACTACACGCAGAGATGGAGGAGTACCAACAGTCTGGGATCGAGGTGCGCTATCTCTTGTTTCCACGCGCCGGTGTCAAATCTCCAAGTTATGAAAAAGCGGTGAGTGTCTGGTGCGCGGATGATAAGAACAAGGCGCTCACCGACGCCAAGCAGGGAAAGAAGGTGGAAACCAAAACATGTGGAAACCCCATTGAAGCACAGATGAGTCTTGGTCAACTGGTGGGTGTTACCGGGACCCCAGCGATCATATTGGAAGACGGTGAGATGCTGCCCGGCTATCGTCCCGCTAAGCAACTGACGATGATGCTGGATGGCTTGGCCGCCGATGTGCAAAAGGGGGCGGTTGAAAACAAGACGAATTGAGGATTTATCTCCCATTCGTATCTACGGTATCAGCTACTACTGCGACTCAGGCGCGAACCAATATCTGCTCGCGCCTGCTTGAGCACGGAGGCGCGGTCGATACTTGCCAGGATCTCCTTGACCACCCGTTTGGGTCCCAATTCACCCCATGACTTACCCTGGGCAAAGTAGCGCTCCGCGGTACGTCCCACCACCAGAGTTCCATAGTAGGCCACGGAACCCTGGGCGCTTGCGGTCAGTACCGTGGACAATCCCACGCTGCCGAGTTTTAGTAACGAGGATATGAGATTCATCGCCCATACGGCTCCCATCAACGCGGCCATTTGGGTCATGATGACGCCGATCACTGAACCCGCTTCACGGCTGGTGATGGGCAGACCGTAGATCCGGCTCAGATGAATGATCAAGCTGATATCCAAGGCGGCGGCGGCAACGATGTCAGTGATCGGTACGGGATTGAAGGCCACTGCCAAGCCCTTGGCTAGACAATAATTGTTGATGATCTTGCGAGCGACCTCCTGTTTGAGTTCGGTAATGCGATGGGCCACTTGATCACTGAGACGGCCGGCGAAGATGCCGGCGTTGATTGCGGCCAGTGTCTTGCCTTCACTTTCCAGGATTTTCCAGAGCCGATCACGTAAGCTGTCTACGTCCGCAGGAGGTTGTCGCCTGACCTCACGTTCATTGCCTTGTTGGTCTACCTCTACATAGATGCGCTCGGTAGGCGCCGCGGTACACTGCACGATATTTTGGGGCTGCACCAGTCCTTCGGTATGTTTTCGCAGCTGGCCCATCAGTAACTCGCGCTCATCTTTGGTGTAGCGGTCGGACTTGTTCAGGATCAACAGCAGCGGGCGATTTTCGGCAGCCAAGATATGTAAGGCCTTGATCTCGGTCTCGGTGATGTCACCATCCACCACGTAAAGGACCAGATCGCTGCGAGCAGCCACCTCGTGGGCGAGTTTTTCCCGCTCCTCGCCGTCGATCTCATTGATCCCAGGGGTATCGCAGAGATACACATGCCCGTCGTTGCTTTGCTCCCAAAGCCCCATCTCCGCGTGCCGCGTGGCGCCGTGCAAGGCGCTGGTATAGAACCGGTTTTCACCGATAAGGGCATTCAACAGAGACGATTTGCCGACACTGACACGTCCAAATACGGCGATATGGATATGGCCATGCTCGAGTTTATCCAGCATGGCCTGTAGTGTTTCATACTCCGTCGCCAGCTCAGCCTTTACCGCTCGGGGAATGTTGGGTTCATTCAGCAGTGAGGCAAGGCTTTCCTTCGCGCGGCTCAGGTGTTGGTCACCCTGAGGTGCGCTTGGCGGTGCTTCAGCAGTAGCGTCTTCAATGTTTCTTTTTTCTTTGTTCAGTAATTGCGATAGACGCAAGGTGTTTCGCACGTGCTGCCAAATTTTCACCGAGTTTCTCCTTAAACGATTCCAAGGCGATATCCGGGTCGAGTCTGCCCTGAGTCTTCAGGGTGAAAACCAGCGCCCGGGCGAGGCTTTGAAACAATAGACCGTAGGCAACGGCATGGGAGAGTCCGCCGATGACCGTGCCCACGCCAGGGAAGGACTTCAGGGCATTGCCGGCTATTGCCAGCAATATGGGGACGGTTTTGCTCATGCCTTCTTTGCCGATCGCCTTGAGCAATTGGTCGGCGTCCAGTTGACGAAAGGGGATTTCATAAAGATTGCTCAGGGCCCTGACCAGCGCCACCGCCAACGCGCCCTGGATGATTAAATCGGATCCAGGGGCAAAGGCGGCGAGCCCTCCGATGACCGCACGGCGGGTGTATCTCTCTACCAGTTCATCGGAAGATCGCTCACGGTAGTTTTCCAATGCACTGTCTAGTTTCCCGGTGGCGAGTAGGAACACCGCATTATCCCGGAGTTGATTCAATACTTCACCCTGGTCCATCAATTGATTCTGTACCGCGATGACCAGCTCATCCACCATGACGGGACGGTCGCGCTCGACCTGTTCTTCGCGTCCATCCGGTAGCACCCGTACGATCTGTTGGTGTCCCCTGGATTGCACGGCAACGACTTGGGTGCTTTCTGGTAAGCGTTTTTGTAGCTGTTGTTTAATGCGGGTCAGATCGTCTGCGCTATACCGGTCTTTTTTGTTAATGGCAACAATAATGGGCTTTCCATGGAGGGATAGTTCCTCCAGGCGCAGCCATTGATCGCGGGTGAGATCCCCATCGCATACATAGATCACCATATGCGCCCGCAGGGCTTCTTCACGCGCCGTAGTCTGCGTTGGATCCCCCAACTGATTGAATCCAGGGACATCGGCCAAGATAAGGCGGTCACCGGAAGGCGCTTGCCATGAATAATGGGTA
>JBDLIZ010000519.1:0-4559 GCA_039714615.1 Pseudomonadota bacterium
AGCAGTGAAAGAGGGTGATTTGGCTCGAGCAGAGGCATTATTGGGGTCGGAGCAGGGACGGATTGACATAGGTCTCTTGCCCGGGGAGCACGACGCGGCGATCTATGCGGCAGAGAAAAGTCTTGCCTTGATGAGACTAATTGCGCAAGGGGCGCCCGTGGAGAGCCTGTTCGCCGCCCTGAACCGTTTCCGTCTGCTCTGTGCCTTGAAGCAGGGACCGGCAGGCTCAATCGAGCTGAATCAACGGATTGTAAGCCGCCTGCAGCAGGTGGGTGTACCGATCGAGGGTGAGTGGTTTCCCGGTCGCCCCATCATGGTGACCAGTAACGACTATCAGTTGAAGCTCTTTAACGGTGATATCGGCATAACCCTTCCGGATCCTCGACGGGGTGGCGAAATGGGGGTGGTGTTTCAGGGGGAGGGCGAAGCGTTGCGTTGGCTCGCCCCAACCCGACTGCCGCCCCATGAGACGGTCTTCGCCATGACCGTACATAAGAGCCAGGGCTCAGAATTCGAAGAGGTCCTGCTGCTCCTGCCCCACAGAGATACACCGCTGCTCAGCCGGGAGCTGATCTATACCGCCATAACCCGGGCCCGGACCCATTTTATGCTCTCCTCGCCGGTGGAGCTTTTCCAAACAGCAGTAAAGCGAAGACTGATCCGTCAGTCTGGTTTGGCCGATCTGTTGGTACCGGCAGCAGCAGAACTTTTCTGACCACATAAAAAGAAATTTGGGATGGATAATCCCTTGTTGTGATAGGGTATGCCTGCTTGAATAGTAGGGGGTGGAGATATCTAATCTCCAATAACTTATTAAACAAATAGTTACATTACTTTCATGATAATTGAGATTATATTGATTGAGGTCATGAAAGGATAAACTGGTCAGGTAACAGGTGACTTACGCGGCAATCAGCCATCCTGCTGATCAGCCAAGCAGATTTTGCGATTAAAACGAAGGAGACGAAACGTCATGATCAAACCCATTGGTTCCGATGAGCTAAAACCTTTGTTCGTCTACGATCCGGAGGAACATCACAAACTGTCCCACGAGGCCGAAGGCCTGCCCTCGGTCGTAATCAGTTCCCAGGCTGCCGGCAACGCTGTCATGATGGGTGCCGGTTATTTCAATCCCCTGCAGGGCTTCATGAATGTGGCTGACGCCATGGGCGCCGCGGAGAAGATGACCCTGACTGACGGCAGTTTTTTCCCGGTTCCCCTTCTCTGTCTGCTGGAGAGTGCCGATGCCATCGGTGATGCCAAGCGCATCGCATTGCGCGATCCTAATGTCGAGGGCAACCCTGTACTGGCAGTGATGGATGTGGAAGCCATCGAGACCGTGAGTGACGAGCAGATGGTGGTGATGACCGACAAGGTCTACCGTACCGACGATATGGATCATGTGGGTGTCGGCGCCTTCAACTCACAGGGCCGTGTTGCTGTTTCCGGTTCCATCCAGGTCCTGAACTTTTCCTACTTTCAGAGTGATTTCCCCGATACCTTCCGTACCGCTGTGGAAATCCGCAACGAGATCAAGGAGCATGGCTGGGAGAAGGTCGTCGCCTTCCAGACCCGTAACCCCATGCATCTGGCACACGAAGAGCTGTGCCACATGGCCATGGATCGACTGGGCTGTGACGGTCTGGTGATCCACATGCTGCTGGGCAAGCTGAAGAAGGGTGATATCCCCGCCCCCGTGCGTGATGCGGCAATCCGCCAGATGGCCGAGATCTACTTCCCGCCCAACAGCGTGATGATCACCGGATATGGTTTCGACATGCTCTATGCAGGTCCCCGTGAGGCGGTACTGCACGCCTATTTTCGCCAGAACATGGGTGCCAGCCATTTCATCATCGGCCGTGACCACGCCGGTGTGGGTGACTACTACGGCGCCTTCGACGCCCAGACCATCTTCGACGATGAGGTGCCGGCTGGGGCTTTGGAGATTGAGATCTTCAAGGCAGACCACACCGCCTACTCCAAGAAGCTCAACAAGGTGGTAATGATGCGCGAAGCTCCGGATCACACCAAGGAAGATTTCGTGCTGTTGTCGGGCACCAAGGTGCGTGAGATGCTGGGCAATGGTATTGCGCCTCCCACTGAGTTCTCCCGTCCTGAGGTGGCCAAGATCCTGATGGATTACTATCAGTCCCTGAACGGATGATCCATCAGCAGCTGATTCGGCTGCTGTAGACAAGGAAAAGCCTGCCTTCAGTGAAGGTGGGCTTTTTTTATGTCTGAAAAAAATGGCCTCGAACTGTGTAATAAAGATTTTGACATAAAAAAGGAGCGGTATACTGCTACCGCTCCTGAAGTTTTTATTATTATATTATTTTTATTATTCGATCAAGCTTGCCTCTTGATCTGTCGACTGCCAACCAAGCCGAAAGGCCCTGATGTCTCTGTGAAAAGGGACCAGGAAGAATCAAGGCAGGTAACTAAGGTCCGGTTCTGCGCCGCCTTGACCTGAGCATTAACAAACGTGCTTGTAATAAGAACAATACCCAGGGCAACTTTTACCTTGTTTAATTGCCGCATCTGTTTACTTACTTTGTTGAGACACTGCTTCTATGTAACAAATAGCGTGCCAAAAATGAAAAATACAATAAAAACAAAGGGAAAGGTATGAGAAATGGATGTGTGTACTGGCAGCGTTAAAAAAATCGACAGCGATAAGAGGTTCGATTTTTCTTAAGGTGCTTTAATATTATCCACCTTCCTAAATGATATGTTTAGTTCTTATCAAATAGGTTGTAAGTCTATTTTTTGATGAAATATAAGCAGTAAATGTCAATTTTTCCGACAAACAAGTTATCGGTACTCACAGATCAATATACTCAACCCCCTCTCTTGAGTACTTAATAGTTTCAATCTAAAATGGTCAATCTCTCGGTTAAGTCTGCATCCAATATTCAGATGTTATTAGGGAGGCTGGACATGTCTAAGCGAGATATCACACAACTGCTCAATTCCTTACAAAGTCTTTTTCTTAGAATTGCTACTCTCAATCTGCATACGCGTCTTAAATCCTATCGAAAAATTGGAAATGATGAGGCTGTTCACGAGATTTCAGGCCTATCGGAGCATATAGAGGAGGTGGCGGGGAAGGCATCAGGAAAGGAGGACTCCGCAGGTGCCAACTCAAGAAAAATCAGCGAAAAGGAATTTCGAAAACCAGCTATCCGGTCGAGTCGGCCAAGCTTAAAGAACAGCCCTCTGCAACGGGGGTTGAGCGGGATTGTTAAAATATTTCGTAGGCGGAGTTCTAACTATACGTCGAACTCTCACCTGAGTGATCAATTACAAAGAAGTGCCAGAGAACATTTGAATACCTCTCTGAGAAAAGCGAGACAGGGAGATGTGATCAATGCGAGACTTCATGCGGATATTGCTGGAAATGCGCTGCATGAGTTGGCTCACTACATGCAGAAGGATGAATTTGCAAAATTCAGCAAAAGTCTCAGCGCTGACTTAAAAGAGTACCGTGACCGGGATCTATACAAGTCTATAGTCGAACATACACATTGAAAATCGTTGCATAGACTCAGTATCATTCTGGCCTGACTGCCGGGTAGGTGGCAGCCAATTTCTGGTAGATCTCGTCACTGAAGGTGGGGCTTTCCGGATTCAGCATAGCGAGGATCTCAGACAGGTGTTCGTTATCCTCACGCCCATCCCAGGTCTTTTGATAGTGGCCCTCTTTGTAACCATTATCCTGGCGGAAGAAGTTGAGCACATTCTTTCCAATATAGGTTCGATAGAGGTCATCGAACTCCATGCCGGTTAACTGCATGATCCTTGAGACGATTGGGATACTGGCACTGTGGGTCTCGATGGCATCTTTTGCCAGGTCTTCTATTGCTCCACGTATATCAGTGGCATCCCATGGCTGGTTGAGATCCTCCGTTATCAGATCAGCTGTCTGCTCGAGAGATAAGCCCCGCATCAGATGCGCACTGAGGGTAAAGTGCCAGATATCCACGATCTCCAGTTTTACCTGTTGCATGTCGGGTTTCTGGTGTTTCCACCACTTCCAGCCGTAGTGCTCCAGCATTTCCGCGCATTCGGTCCAAATGGCACGATACCAGGGGAAATCGGCCTCCCGCCAGGTCTCATTGACCTTTCGGTTCATGGCGTCCTGCATATTCAGCATGTTTAGGATCTTGGTTTTCATGTGTGATGATTGAGGTTCAATGAATGGGGCAACTATAGCCTGTGCTGAGATTGGAAAACAGTTTGATGTCTTTCTCTTTGTTGTCTAATTAAGGTAGGGTGGAGGATAGAAACTATCCTAAGGCAATAGTCTATGCAGGGGCCCTCACACAACGAATCCAATCATACTCCCAGCCAACAGAGTCAGGAGCAGTCACAACGTCTTCTGGAGCTGCTGGCTGCCCTGGAGGAGGAACTGCATCCGGGTGGGGAGAGCCGTAAAATCGCTTTGGACAGTTCCCTCGAAAAGGAGATAGGGATTGACAGTCTGGCGAGGGTCGAACTCCTCTTCAGGATCGAGCAGGGGTTTGGTGTTGCCCTCTCTACGCAAGGTTATGCCGAGGCCG
>JBDLIZ010000520.1:0-4555 GCA_039714615.1 Pseudomonadota bacterium
CCCGGTGGTACGAAATCATGCCCCAGGGTATGCATTTTCAATAGCGGGGTTAGACCGATGGCATCACCGTAATCGTAGGCATAAGGGCCTTTGGTCAGGGTCGGGCAGGAACTCGGCTCCACTGCAACGAGTCGCACGTTCTTGCCAGCAGCTTTATCGGCAAAAAATGGAAAAGCAATGCCGCCAAAATTGGAACCGCCACCACAGGGGGCGTAGATTTCATCAGGATAGTCACCCACCAGGGCTAACTGTTTCTTCACTTCCTCACCGATAATTGTCTGATGCAACAACACGTGATTGAGCACCGAGCCCAAGGCATAATTAGTGTCCTTGCGGCTTGCTGCCTCCTCCGCTGCCTCTGAAATGGCGATGCCGAGGGAGCCGGGAGAGTCTGGGTGTTTAGCCAGAATCTTGCGTCCGGACTCGGTTATGTCGGTGGGACTCGCAAAAACATCGGCGCCCCAGGTCTGCATCATCGAGCGCCGGTAAGGCTTTTGTTCATAGCTGACCTTAACCATGTAAACCCGGACGTCAATCCCGAATAGTTGACCAGCCAACGCCAGGGCACATCCCCACTGCCCTGCGCCCGTCTCGGTGGATAGGCGTTTGATACCTGCAACCTTGTTGTAATAAGCCTGGGCCACAGCAGTATTGGGTTTATGAGACCCGGCGGGACTGATCGATTCATTCTTGTAATAGATTCTGGCCGGAGTACCCAGAGCTTCCTCCAGGCGGTGAGCACGGTAAAGGGGAGAAGGGCGCCAGAGTGCAAGTATCTCGCGTACTTCTTCCGGAATGGGGATCCAACGCTCGGCACTAACCTCTTGCTCTATGATGTTATCGGGAAAGATCGCTTGCAGGGCCTCTGGTCCAACCGGTTTGCCATCAGGACCCATAGGGGGTGCTGGTGGATTCTGCATATCGGCAACGACGTTATACCAATGAGTTGGTATTTCAGATTCTTTTAACAGTATCTTGGTGCGCATTCAGGTCTCCTGACTCATTCGGTGTATGCACGACGCCAGAGGCAACTCTCAACAAGGTAATGGAAAAGCGGAATCATCATACAATGCCCCGCTTGGCCCCAGTAATCAACAGCAAGAAGAAAGAGCCCGGCTTACCAGTTACAGAATATACAGCCGCGACTCCTTCATGGGCCGTTTTTGTTAGAGCTGAATGTCCGATTCTGGCTGCCGAAAGTACGCATTCCTAACACAAGCCTAATAAAGCAATGATAAGGTGGTATGGCTGAGTTAAATCAAGGATAGGCTAAATCAGTTGCGGCGGCTTTCGTTCATTCGTTGGTCGCCATTTTTGATCTGGGTCAAACAAATCTTTTATTTGTATTTAAACCGTCACCTATATTTGTATCTTTATTTAGTATGAGTAATAGTTACACATAGGATAGTAGTTATATTTTCAGGCTTTGTGCTTATGCTTTTTGTTGTTTCTCATAAGTTACTGGCTCTGTACGGCAACCGACTCCTCACACACGGTTGCCGCTTTTTTTTGCGTGTTCGGCAACAATCCGGCGAAGGTTATCGGGGATGCAGGGGGTGTCCCCATACCACCCGTAATTGAATATCAGTGTTCGCTAAACGGCCACTGTTGGCCGGAAGGAGACCTTCAAGCTGTAACCTGCAGATTATCCTGGGGAACTTCCGGAACCGACTCTGAACTGACGCACATCAATAACTTTGTTCTGAAATGTTACTATACTTTCTGCAGATGTGTTTATTACTTCATGAGAGGTTGTGGTATGCAAAGTAAACACCTATTGAGTGCTGTACTGGTTGGTGTGCTTGTATTTCCTGGATGTGCTGGATATCAAAGGCATGAGCAGGAAGGAATGGTGATCGGAGGTATCCTGGGCGGCGTTTTGGGATCAAATGTTGGTGGAGGGCGCGGAAGAACGGCTGCAATAATTGTAGGAACCATGGCTGGATCCATGATAGGCGGTTCAGTGGGAAGATCCATGGATGATACGGATCGTCTGAAAGCCGCGCATAGCCTGGAAACAGTGCGTACTGGCGTACCGACTGCCTGGAAAAATCCAGATACGGGTAATCAGTATACCGTTGTACCCACACGTACCTACGAGAGTACTGCCGGCCCCTGTCGTGAATACACGATTGATGGCGTAATTGGGGGGAAAAGGGAAAAGATCTATGGGACAGCCTGTCGGCAGCCGGATGGCAGTTGGCAGGTTCAGGGATAAAGCACTCTTTTTTGTGATTACAATTGGCGGCCTTCGGGTCGCCTTTATGTTTGATTGAATGTCCGGCTCTGGCCGTACTCGGTAGTTCCTGGGGTAAGTGGCTGTAATTTTAGCTAAACGCGCACTTCCGACCCAAGCCGGATGTTCAGCATCTCAATTTGAATGTCCGAAAGTCAGTGTGAAAACGAAAATTTACACTTGGATAGCAAGCTTCTGATATCGACCAACGTAGTCTAACCCACCTACCTGTAATGAATCGCTCCTGGAATGATCGGAGCCGCTGTCACCAAACGATTCCCTTCGGACACAGGCACCAATAATTGCGGTCTGGCAGGAGATTCCTCCCGGGCGGGACTGGTTTCCACATCCCTGTTTATGCGCACTGAGACGTCCGGCTATATCAGGTCTTGCGCGGGTACTGCGGCTTGCGATCCAGAACGTCCCGTAGCTGATGCGCCCAAGACCTGAAGGCATCTTTAACGTGACCCCAGGTCATGTACCCCAGTGACGGGGAAAACAATGAACCCACCTTGCGGTCCACGATTGCGGCCAGCCGCTCACCAGTGACCGAGTCTAGCAGTTCACCCTCAATGGCTGCCTCGCCCATGTCGACGGGGACGTAGATGAGGGTCTTCGAGACTATATTCGCGGCCACGTTAGTGGGTTTGGCGTCGGTAATCGCGGCTCGCAGGTGCATCACTCCGTGGCCCGATTCATCTACGATAGTGTATTTGTCTTCAACCGCCTCGATCATCGCGTTCCGAAAATACTCGCCTAATTTTCGCATTTTATCTTGATCCAAATCGCGCTCCCTGGCCTCGGGTATGTAATGCAAGCCGATGGGATCCATAATGATGCTATGGTAGCTGTTCCAGGCGGCCGCATTATTCTCGAAATAAAGGGTACCGATATCGTTATCCACTGGCCGCAGGCTCTCGTAATTGTCCAGGAACCCGGCGGGTTTGTTAGGAACCGTAGCCTTGTAGCAACCTGCCAAAACGGCGAGAAGCAGGCACGTACCACCTAATCGAAAGAACACCTTGCCATTGATAGCCATTCTCTTCCTCCTCCCGTGATCCGGTGCGGTACGAGCACGCCGGTGGGAACAGACAAGATTACGCCTGCAGATCACATAGCCTTTATCTCTAACTCAACTCGTTATCTCTTGGCTCCCTGGCTCTTGCGGGGCGCAGTTCGCCATGCGCTGCCACCATGATCCCCTTACGTGTGTGGGTTTTTCAAGTATAGATCAAATTGCGGGACCTGGCATTGCGCACCCCCAACTTCGGCTGCCTTAACGAGTGTATATCGACATTTTCATTCTGTTGTCCAAGCGATTCTAATCCTGTTCCCAATGAATGCCATCAGCTCCTAGTGTCTGAAAAAAAGGGTAAAACTGACGTTCTTTTGTCGTCGGTGCAGGACAGGAGTTG
Organism: Pseudomonadota bacterium; assembly: GCA_039714615.1. Taxonomy (GTDB): domain Bacteria; phylum Pseudomonadota; class Gammaproteobacteria; order JAAEPA01; family JAAEPA01; genus JAAEPA01. Next base: position 3,652 of record JBDLIZ010000520.1, read on the forward strand.
GCCGGAAGTTACCATTAGCCTCGTGCTGGAAAGGTAAATTAATCAACCACTATCCAGTAAGCCCAATCATTGCAAAAAATCATACTGTGGGAGCGGCGCGGCCTGCAGGGAGAAGGTGAGACCCTTAATACGGGCATAGCCCGGGTCGAGAAGCTGGCCTGGGCCATGCAGGTGAGGGACGTGAGCAGGACGCGGAAGCTTCTCGCCGCGATTCGCGCCGGGGACGGCGCTCCTGCGATACCAAGCCAGAAGTTCACCAACAGTGAATTCCATCAGCAGCATGAAACATACACTTCATCCTGTAATTCATGTGATTAAACCATCCTTAAGGCCAGGATTTATGCAGCTATCGTGACTAAACAGATGATCGCCCTGGATTCCGGACAAGCACTACGCGCTTTCCGGAATAACGTCTGTTGGCAGGGATGGTTTTATTGCTTGTTAGCCTGTATTTCGCATGCCGCTGGCAATGGCATTGATTGAACGCAACAGCGGGTGCAGCCAGCGCTCTCGCTGTTCGTCGTTCAGGTCGGTATTGCGATAGCGTGACAGCAGGGTAACCTGGATGTTGTTGAGCGGGTCGAGGTAGGGGTTGCGCCGGTACAGTGACAGGCCGAGTGCCGGGTTGTCTTCCAGCAGCTGGTGAAAGCCACTGATATTCAGTACCTGCGTGACCGTCTTGTTGTATTCATCACGGATCTTTGTATAGATGCGTTCTGCCGACTTCGCGTCACTGGCAAGTCGCGTGTATTCATGGGCGATGTTCATTTCTCCCTTGAACAGGGCCATCTGGATATTGCTGATTAACGAGCGGAAGAACGGCCAGTCCTGGTACATGGATTGCAGCCGGGCCAGTCGTGCCGGGTCTTCACTGCGCCAGGTTTCCAGCGCCGTTCCCAGACCA
>JBDLIZ010000521.1:0-4547 GCA_039714615.1 Pseudomonadota bacterium
TTTTTTGGGATGCCGATTCCGAGCATGGGCCTGGAGTTCGCGCGCGTATCGGTAAGAGAATGTAACCAGGCGTTAAATTTTCAGACACCATAAAAGCAAACCCCATGAGATGTTAAGTCATGCGAAGCCAAGATGAAAAACGCGCGCTATGGATTACCTGGGCTAGAGGAGCGATTACGGAATTTCTGTTCGGCGGGGGTTTTAATGATGTGGGTCATCAATTAACCAAGATGATAGTTGTAGAGTGTTAATGGTAAGTCTGAGCAAGGAAGTACTATAAATTTACCTTATAGGGAGGGATCGATGAACCTACCAATATATTTGCTTTCCATGCCGTTAATCTATTTATCAGTCAGTGCCTTTGCTTCAAAACCACCACCGTCAGGGCCGCAAGAAGTCGTCGTAGTTAATGAAGAATCTGCCCCAGTGCCTGTATCAATCGTGGATTCACAGGTCACGGCATCATCTTTAGTCTACCGGTTTGCTGGCTTTTCAACCCAAACGACAACTGGTAACGTCGGCATTAATAATCTGTACAAAATCTGCCAATATGACCTGGGTAATGACGCTGCCAGGATGTGCAGTAGTAAAGAGTTCATGTTGTCGCCAAGTGTGGCATCGATTACTGCTGACAGTCTAACAAGTTGGGTTCATCCCACGATTATTGGTTCCTTTGGTGTTCAGTCCTTTATTGATTACACTGGTGTTGATTTTGTCTACCCAAGTTTTACGTCATGCAATGGATGGATTGGTGGCGATCGAGGCCTAGCTGTTTTTGTTATTGGAGGGGCGGTGGCTTTCGGTCCCCTTCCATGTGTAGACGCGCTTCAAGTAACTTGCTGCACCCCACAATAGCGATAACCACGAGATAATCTGGCAGGAGGTAGCCCGTAGGCTACCCCCTACCAGATTGTTCGATCTCTAAATCGCTGAAGACTGACTCTCACCCCCGGGTGCCTTTTTAGCGGATAGTTCATTACATTCAGGAAGTAATAATAAATTTAAAGACCGCTATTACGGCGCAGCTGTCGTGTCGAGAGAATTCAACAGGTGTAAAAATCACGACACTAACCACGTATGTTCAAATGGCAGTCTTGAGACAGATGGCGCTCTGAATATCCGCACCCATAATTAAAGGCTATATCTGCGTTAAGTAGGGTGAAAATCCAATCTTTCAATGACGGAAAAAAATACTATAAAAACAAAGTATTAAGTTATCTTTTCCATGCTCTTTGGATATAATTTAGTTAATGTTTCCGGATAAGATCAGAGGGGATTTGTATGGCCACGATAGAGCAGGCAAAGGCCAACAAAGAGAACGCCAAACTATCTACTGGTCCCAGGACCTCCACAGGTAAACAGGTAGTCAGCGGCAACCGGATCACTCACGGTATATTGTCCACCCAGCTATTGCTGGCTGATGAAAGCGCCGAGGAGTATCAGACACTACTGGATGACCTGCAGCACCAGCTGAGGCCAGTCGGCACTCTGGAGCTGGCCCTGGTGGATCGGATAGCAGTATCTCTCTGGAGACAGCGACGGCTGGTAAAAGCTGAAACCGCCTCAATTACTCTCAAACTGACGCAGGTCGGTATTGCCGAGACGGTGAGTGAAGGCATGGGTAGAAGCAAGTACAGCGATCAGGCAATAAAGCCCAGAGACCTAGAGCCACCGGACCAGGAACTAATGGAGTGGTGCGCGGCGGTTATTCCTGAATGTGAAGGCGCTGCAGGTTTAAATCTGAGCGATTTGCAGGAAGCCACCCCGCTACTTTTCAAGCAGCTGACCGAGGATGCAGTGTCCGCGCAGATGCCTGTGGCTGAATACCTATCCGAGGAGGGTGCCCTGGCTGTTTATGTCCGGAAACTAGCGGCCTGGTGCGGGAAAGAACTAGAGAAAGTAGATCGGTATGAACGGATAACACAGTTAACCGGCACAGCTGTGGACAAGTTAAGCATCCCATGGGGAAAACTGGACATATTCACCAAATACCAGACTTCACTGGATAACCAGACCTACAAGGCCATGAAGGCGCTTAGAGAGGCCCAGGAGTGGCGATTAAAGACAATCGAGGCTGAGCCTGCCCTGGAGGCGGAAGGCGAAGTAGAGGCAGCCTAAATGGCTTTGAATGGGAGTGTTTATGCTGATACTTAGGTACATAGGAATGGGCCAGTGGCACTCCACTTTGGTGCTAGAGCCACCATTCTAGAAAGCCATCGAGCAGCTATCCGGTGACAGCGGAGATATCGCCTGACTGACAAGCAGCTGGAGGCCAACCCAGAAACAGGGGGCAGGGCTTCATGGTTAAGTAGCGGTTACTGAATGGAGTAGTGAAAAAGGTCTGACTTGCTTAATGATTTCGGCCAAAAACCGGAGAGGTAATTTTTATGGGTGGTCCTGGTAGCGGTAATTGGTATCGATGGGACAAGAAAACCACTTGTGAGGAAGTGATACGGATTGATATTCGTATCATGAAGAAAAATGGATGGCTTGAACCTGGTTGGCGTCGGCGCATGTCCTGGAACTGTGGTGGAGAGCCTAGTGGAGATATCAATTATCAGGTTGATGTGAATGGTATTACGCTCTCATATCGTTCACGCACACACTCGGGTGATGAATGGAATGATATTGAAGAACGGATTTGGTTCGACAGAACACCCTGTAACTATGGGGGACACCGTCTTTGGTTTCGTTGCCCACATTGTGAAAGAAGAGTGGCGGTCCTATATGGACTAGGCAGCCGGTTTCTATGTCGCCAGTGTTATGATCTACCCTATGGAAGTCAGCAAGAGACCAATCTGGACCGCATGATGCGAAAAGCCAGGAAGATTCGGCAGAGACTAGGGGGTTCTGATGACCTTTCAGAACCGATCTGGCGAAAGCCCAAAGGAATGCACCAGAAAACCTTTGAGCAGCTTAGCGGTGAGGAAAGGGCGGTGAGCCAGGTTGTAGATATGGCCATAGAGGATAAATTAAGGATGTTTGGGATGAAGGGTTGGCTTTGATGTGGCTTACATCATAAAGTTCTCGATAAGTGAGATTATGTTTTTTGAACATTATCTAGTTCCTGCGAGATCATAGTTTTACCTTATCTCCTTTAACTCCGAGCAGCATTCGACAATAATCTTGTTCGATAAGATCTTTGTTTTTGGCTATGTCTGCATTAAGTGTTGGTCTGCGAAATCAATGTTACCAACTGACTGTTATATTAACGATTTCCTGGTTACTCACCCGGCGTAGGCCTCGTGTGTACCAAGGGGCCAACAGCTAACGCAGACATAGCCTTGTTTTTTGCGAGTTTTTCTATGTCTAAACAGGACGTAAATTTCTTACTCAGAATAATTGCTCAAACTGAAATCGCTTAAATCCGTTTCGATTGCAAAATTTTTCGTGATATATGTACCAACATACCCAGAAACACTATTTTTTACGATCCCAATCGCTGGATTAACCCATATAACTTCTGAGTAGCTTAAATCTTCACACATTTTAATGTACACATTATCGCAATTCTCACCACCTTCCCCAGTTGTATTGGACAAGATTTTATAAGCTTCGATATTTCCGTATGAGGTAGAAATATATTCGATCGAAATCACAGAGTAGTTTGAGAGAACCTCCTATAGGCCCAAACGACCGTTGCCCATCGCGTATCTATCTGAAATAAAAAGCATTTACATATCAATCCAAGCACAATAGTCCCACATATTATTTCGATATTTTTAGTCGATCAAGTAAAAATCAACAACTTGCAGTGCTCTGATGCTGAATTCTGGTGACAAAAACGAGATCATTATGTATACTAATTGCATTACATACATAATTGTCTCTATCATGAACGCAGAATCCTCATTCTCCGACAAAATCCGTAGGTTGCTGCAATCAAATACAGTCATGCCACTCAAACAACTACGCCATGAACTTGGCGACCGGCCCCGAAGCAGCCTGTTCCGTGATTTAAAAAAGCTCGACCTCGTCACCAGCTATACCCACGCCGGTCAATACCATGCCCTTAAATCAGCTGCCCGGTTCGATGCGGATGGGCTTTGGTTTTTCGATCAAGCTGGTTTTGCAAAACATGGCACACTAAAAAACACCCTGATACAGATCATTTCCAATGCACAGGCCGGTATGACGCAAAAAGAATTGAAAAGCCTTTTGCGTATCAAGGTACAAAATGCGCTGACCCATCTGGTTCAATCGAATGCGGTGGAGCGTCAATTGTTACCCACATCCATTTATGTTTATCTGAGCGTGGAAAAGCAGAAAGCAGAGGATCAGCTACAAAGGAGATTAGCTATCCATCACAAGGCGCCAGAGGTGGCCTTGCCGGTAGAGAACCTGATCATAGAGATATTGCTGGAACTGATCCGTGCACCCGACTGCCGGGCGGACGCAAAAGAACTGGGTCGGCTGCTGAGAAAACGGGGCATCGTAATCGGGGGTCCTGATATTGTTTATGTGCTGGCCTACTACGACATCAAAAAAAACCGATTTTGAAATCATAAAGCTCATTCGCCGCCTGATTGAAAGATTATATCGGCGCA
>JBDLIZ010000522.1:0-4543 GCA_039714615.1 Pseudomonadota bacterium
ACTGGTACTCGGTGGCGGCCCCATTGGTTGCGAGCTTGCCCAGTGCTATGTCCGCTTCGGCAGCCACGTAATCCAGCTCGAACGCGACTCCCGTCTGTTGAAACGCGAGGACCCGGAATTTTCCAGGATGGTGATGGAAAGCTTTGAAAGCGAAGGTATCGAACTGCGAATGGAGCATACGGCAAAGACGTTTCGCATTAAAAATGGCCAGAAAATACTGGTTGCCGAGCATGCAGATCAGGAAGTCGAAATCGAGTTCGACGAGATGCTGGTTGCCGTTGGACGGCAGGCAAATAGCCGCGGATTCGGGCTTGAGACGCTTGGCGTACCCTTGCGCGAGACTGGCACCATCGAAGTCAACGACTACATGCAAACCATTTATCCGAATATCTACGCTATCGGTGATGTGGCCGGTCCGTATCAGTTTACCCATACCGCCGCGCATCAGGCCTGGTATGCAGTGGTCAACGGGTTGTTCGGGAATTTCAAAAGATTCCGCGTGGATTATTCGGTGATCCCCTGGGCCACTTTCAGCGATCCCGAGATCGCCCGGGTTGGACTGAACGAGCAGGAAGCCAGACAGAAGGGTATCCCCTACGAGGTCACGACCTATCCAATCGACGATCTGGACCGTGCCATTGCGGATGAAGAAGCCCACGGCCTGGTGAAGGTACTCACGATACCCGGCAAGGATCGTATCCTCGGCGTCACTATCGCCGGTGAACACGCCGGCGACCTGATTGCCGAATTTGTAGCAGCCATGCGCCACGGTCTTGGGCTCAACAAGATCCTGAGCACCATCCACATCTACCCGACCCTGGCCGAAGCCAACAAATATGCCGCCGGGAACTGGAAGCGTGCCCATGCGCCGACCCGGGTACTGGCCTGGCTGGAGCGCTATCACCGCTGGCGCCGTGGTGATGCGCGACCGAGTCTCCCACAACCGGCATCATCACAACAGCAGGCATCCGATTGAGCAGACCCTTGAGACAGACGCCCATAATTTCCAGGTCTTATTCCAGAAAAGACTCTATGCATTCCACTCACATGTTTTCAGGTGATCATTATGAAACGGGAACCCGGTGACGCTGTAATTGATATCACGCTGCCTGCGTTGGATGGCAGCCCCTTTGACCTTGATAGCCTGAAAGGCAAACCATTCATGCTCTCGTTCTTCCGCTTTGCTTCCTGCCCATTTTGCAATCTGCGCATGCACGAACTGGTTACACGCCTTGACGAGTTGCCGGAAGAATTTACCATTGTGGCAGTATTCGACTCCCCACTGGATAATCTGCAACGCCACGCTGGCAAACATCAAGCCACTTTTCCGGTATTGGCTGATACGGACAATCGCTACTACAAACTGTACGGCATCAGACATTCCGTCATCGGTGTTCTGAAAGGCATGCTCCTGCGTATGCCTCGCCTGTTGTATGCCATGCTTATGAAGGGTTATGTTCCCCTGACCATCAAGGGCAGCATGACGACCATGCCGGCTGATTTCCTTATCGACAACCAGGGCACCATCCGGGTAGCGCATTATGGCAAGGATGAAGGCGACCATCTTCCATTTGAACAGGTCAAGGCGTTCGCCATGAAGCGTGATCCAGCGGAGTAACTCTACGCGATATACACTTCCCCAACGGGAGTTCCAGCACTTTTTTAAAGCTGTTCTCACAACCGCACTGGCCTGCTGACACGGCCTGGCCTACCCTACCACTGCCGAACATAAAGCATCCGGTTTCGGTTAGCCATTCAACTTCCGATCGACCCAGTAATCAACACTGAAAAAACGTCCGGCACCAATGAAAAACAATGCCAGCAGCATGATGAAGTAGGTGGCTGCGAATTCAATACCGTTATTGAGTACAACAAAACTGCCCTGACCGGTCAACCAGTCGTAGTTGCCATGCTGTTTTAGTAATTCCTTGGCTACACTGAGGCGTTCTGCGGCCTCCTGGGCATCACTGCAATTGAACAGACAGAATTTGGTATCTGCTATGGCCTGCCAGCCATGTTTCCAGTGCACCGAAACAGTCGCGACAACCATGGTAACCATTAATGGGATGGATACCCAACGCACTGCAAGACCGATCACCAGCAGGATAGCGCCGACAGTTTCAGTGGATGCTGCCACCCAGGCCATAACGGTAGAGAATGGCAGGCCTAGCCCCCAGTCAGGATTGCCAAACCAGGCGGCAGTATTTTCGATGTCGGTAAATTTGCCGGTACCTGCCATCCAGAAGATTGGCGCCAGATACAGTCTCAGGGCCAACGGGCCCAGGAAATCGATGCTACGTGTCGTATTCAATAACCGCTGAAGAAATCGAAGTAGATTCATGCTTGGTAAACCTCATAATGCTATTTTTTAAGCCGGCTGTAGAAGATTTTTATACGGGGGCAACAAGCCATGAGCTAGAAACCCGAATGGGCGTGCGGCCCATGCACCTGCGCATAGACCGCCTCCGCCCTAACTCGATCCCGAGACAGAATCGTTTCCTGCATGCACTGACAACTATTTCCTACTTGCTGCCACCACACTTCCCTTCGCCACATTTACCTTCGGTGGCACTCTTCTTGTCACTGCCACACTTGCCTTCACCGCACTTGCCTTCCTTCATCATCTTCATGCCGGCGCTTTGCTCATCAGCATCGATCACACCATCGCCATTGGCATCCATCCTACTGAACATTACCTCATGCCCTTGCATGAATTCTTCCTTTGTAACGCTGCCATCTCCATCAGCGTCCATGCTCTTCATGCCACATTTGCCTTCACCGCACTTACCCTCGGTAGTGGCCTTCTTTTCGCCGCCGCACTTGCCTTCACCACACTTGCCTTCATCTGCTGCTGCAACCATGTAACCACCTGATATTTCGGTCATTGCGAACGGGTTGTCTGCGGCATTGGCTACGCTGGCACTCGACAGCGTGGTCGCAAAGGCGGCGCCCAAAGCGAACGCCAGGGGTTTCATTGATGTTTTCTGATCCATTTTCTGTAATCTCCAAAATAGTTACGGCCGGTCGCCGATCAAACATGTTTCCGGTTTCCCGGGAATTAGAAACAGTGGCTATCAGGTCCAAATATCCACTGGACATTGGTCGAATTCAGGGCGCCCGCATTACAATTATTTTCCAACCGCATCAGCCCCCATGTCTTACGTGTCATCCATGACTAGCTTTACATCACCTTGATACAAATCCACTACCCTTCAAAAGGCTAATACACGACATTACATACCTGTAAGCAAGAGATCGTTTGCCTCGCTCAACGATATATTGATTGAACAAACTGCTCACCTTCATGGTCGAACTGTCGGTATTATTCACTCACAGGGGAGATCCCCACCATTTGTCCTATGAGGCCATTATGACAGCCCGAAAATTGCTCCGTTCTCTGCCGATGTTGTGCCTGTCGGTCATCCTGCTGCCCACCACGCTCAGCGCCCAGAAGGATACGCCTCCTGTACCCAGCTACGCGGATTCAGTCACTGCATACGAAAAAGGCCGCAAACCAGGCAAACTAAGCGCAGAAGACCGTGCAGTGATGCAACGCAGCGCAGCCGAGTTGGCCAAGCGACTGCCGGAGCCCGGCCTCAAGGTCGGAGAGCGCGCACCGGACTTCACCCTGCCCAATGCCTTCGGCAAGCCGGTATCGCTCTCCGGTCAACTTGCCAAAGGGCCGGTGGTACTCACCTTTTACCGCGGAGCATGGTGCCCCTACTGCAACCTGGAACTCAAGGCTTTGCACAACGCATTACCCCGCATAGAGGACCTTGGCGCCCATCTGATCGCGGTTACGCCGCAACAACCTGACAAGTCCCTGGAGCAGGTAAGGAAGGACAGCTACCCATTTGAGATCCTCAGCGATCTGGATAGCACCGTGATGCGTGACTACCGCCTGTACTTCACGGTCCCAAGGGATCTGAGTGATCTCTACCGGGACCGCTTCGGACTAGACCTGGCTGCCTACAACGGTCCAGGTCGCTATGATTTGCCGGTGCCCGGCACCTTCGTGATCGATCACCACGGTATTGTGCGCGCCGCCTTCGCTGACACTGACTACAAGCGCCGTATGGAGCCCACTGACATCATCGCCGCCCTGCATGCACTGGCAAATCAGGATGCCAACCGCGCAGACTCGGTTAACGTCAGGTAACACAAGCCAAGTAGTATCATAAGCGAGTCGAGAACGGCCTTCGCCGAGATCCCGGCTGGAAAGATCTTCATGAGTCCCCACGATCTGGCAGAAAAGAATAATTTACCTGGCCACCATACTCATAGGATACTTATGTTCACGACAGAGCAACACCACATCCTGATCGGTCAGTGGCTCCTTTGTCAGTCCACAAAAAAAGCTGCCTTCGTGCTTCTGATTAAATCGGCAGGTATGACAGGGTGCAAAAGTCTTGAGATCATTCGCCTTCTGAATCGAACGTAATAAAACACGCAAGGAATCTACAGTGGCCTGACTCTCGCTCTTTGAGAGTTCTCCAAACCCCCGCACCAGCGATACTGCAGGTACCGCGCGCCGGACCAAGCG
>JBDLIZ010000523.1:0-4539 GCA_039714615.1 Pseudomonadota bacterium
TTGCTCATGGACCGGGCCTCGGCGCCCTATTTCGGGTTGCGGGCCTTCGGTCAGCATTTGAACGGTTATGTGCGGGATAAGGGTGAGATAAAGATGTGGCTGGGACGACGCGCTCACACAAAATGGAATGATCCCAATAAGCTCGATAATATGGTGGCCGGTGGTTTGCCTTATGGGATAGGCCTCCATGAGAATCTAGCAAAGGAGTGTTGGGAGGAGGCAGCGATCCCGGAGGGACTGGCCGAACGGGCCATACCTACAGGGGCGATCACCTACTGCGCGGAGACCGACAAGGGGCTCAAACCGGATGTGATCTACTGCTACGATCTGGAATTGCCCCGAGGTTTTATCCCCCGCTGCACCGATGGCGAGGTTGAAGAGTTCGTGCTGTGGTCTCTGGATAGGGTGGCGCAAATCGTTCGGGATACCGAAGAGGTCAAACGAAATTGCAATCTGGTCATCATCGATTTTCTAATCCGCCATGGATTTATTACTCCGGCGGATGAGGATTATCTAGAACTCGTATCCAGCTTGCGCAATACACCCATACCCCACGCCTATTAATCTTTTTTATCGTTGTGTAGGAGTGAATAACAATGCTAAGCAGAGCGCTCCTTCGCTTTGCTAGCACTAAAAGGCAGTTTTTAACCGTCAAGAGACCTCATACATCGTCTTTGTTGACCCTACGATCTTTGGATCAGGCGCAATGGCCACCTTCTTGTTCTTCCCCGTGTACGGGACGTTGTACAGTACGTGGCGCAAACAGTTCAGTCGCGCGCGCTTCTTGCCATCAGAACGGATGACCGTCCACGGCGCCCATTTGGTGTCGGTATGCTTGAACATCAGATTTTTCATTTTGCTGGTGTCTTTCCAGCGGGTCAGACCGTCCTGATCTACGGGGCTTAACTTCCATTGTTTGAGCCGGTCGAGTTCGCGGGACTTGAAGCGGCGAAATTGCTCCTCTTGGCTTACTGAGAACCAGAATTTGAATAGCCGAAAGCCGTCCTGGATCAGCATGTGTTCAAACTCGGGGGCCTGAATCAGAAAACGTTTGTGCTGCTCCGGGGTGCAAAAACCCATCACCGGTTCGACAATGCCGCGGTTGTACCAGGAGCGGTCAAACAGGGTCATTTCCCCTCGGGTGGGCAGTTGGGAGATGTATCTCTGAAAGAACCACTGACCGCGTTCTCTTTCGGTGGGGATGCCCAGGGCGATAACATGGGCCTGTCTGGGGTTCAGGTGTTCCATGAATCGCTTGATGGTGCCTCCCTTGCCACCGGCATCACGGCCCTCAAAGATCATCAGGATACGTTCACCTTTATCCTTGACCCATGCCTGCATTTTCAACAGTTCGACCTGAAGGTCTTCCTTTTTCTTCTCGTATTCCACTCGATCCATCTTCCTGGGATAGGGATACAAGGGACCGATCAATTGCTTTTTCTTCGATTTGGAGACCTTTTCTACGACACTGGCGGGTACGGCTTTATCTAAGCTTGAAGGTTGGTATGCTCTTTTAGGCATGAAAACTCCTCCCAAAATGGTTAGTTGAAATAGACTAAAGGGCTGCTGAACGCAGCTCGTCCAACACCCTGGATCGCGACACCGTTTAAAAAATGCCCATTACGGATGGCATTCGCAGATAACGGTATAAACGTTTCGCCTATCGGTCATCGACATGGCTTACATTGGTCTGATCGAGGTAGCGTCATTGGGAATGGTGAGAACGCTATTTTCAGCTGGGCTAAAAAATCCTCGGCATGGCCAGATTCAATGCCACATGTCGTCTACGGCAGACGATGGCTGGGGCGGTTTGCTAAAATGCCCCTTGCAATGTCCCAGCTTGGATCCTGACAGCTAAAAAAACGTTTCAATATGCGTGTTGAGCCCCGTTTCGCAGCTGATTTTTTTCGTTGTCAGGAAACGAGATGATGAACTCTTGCAAGAACTCATCAGATTACCATTTTGGCGCCAAGTTGTATATGGGCATCTATACTAGTGCTCTATCAATGTAATAATTACATTGATAGAGCACTAGCCCGTAGTGACGTTTTCAATCATTATAATTCCTCGGGGAAGATAAGGCATGAGCAGCTATTATTGGGTGAAACTGATTCACGTAATAAGCGTCATTATCAGTTTTTCACTATTTTTTATACGCGGTTACTGGGTGCTGGTGGATTCTAATCGCTTGGATCGGCGTTGGGTCAAGGTGCTCCCCCATGTCAATGACAGTATCTTGCTGCTGAGCGCCATCACGCTAACGGTACTCATTGCCCAGTATCCCTTCGTACAGGCCTGGTTGACCCTCAAGGTTGTACTGTTGCTGGTGTATATCGTGCTGGGCATGGTCGCCATAAAAAGGGGCAGGACCAAGCAGGTTAGGGTAGGGGCCTGGCTCGCCGCCTTAGCGGTGTTTGCCTATATTGTGATGATCGCGCTCAACAAGTCGGTGAACCCGTTTGGCATTGGCCTGATTTAACGCCTTATTTTGTTTTGATTTATATTTGGATTTTGCCATTTTATTGCAAATAAAGAGTCCTTGGTATGGCTATAGAAGAAAGTGATAATCAGGCTGAATCTTTGCGGATCATAAAGGAGTTACTTGAGGGTCTACAGCAAAGCGCTGAGGAAATCGCTCCACGTTTTCTAGCCAATATGCCGTCGTCCTATTTTCATGATACCGATCGGGATATGCGCTTGAGTCATATCAAGGCGATCATCGCGGCCGAGGCCAGTGGTCTATCTCAGACCATCACTCTGCGGAACAAGGAAGGGACGCATTATACGTCCATTAGCGATCGCAGCTACCCAGGCCAGTTGAGCGAATTCGTACGACGCCTGCCGCGTGCAAAACCCCTGCATTCCGCTCAGGTCTATACCGCCACCGATGGCAGTCGAGTACTGGATGTTTTCGATTTGGGAGAGCGTGCATCATTCGATGCCGGTGATAGCCAACAGAAAGCCAAGTTTGAGCAGGTGCTCGACTATGTGCATACTGAGAAAATTACCCTCACGCAGACGCAGCTCTCACGGCATCTCAGAACCTGTTCGGCCAATTATCTACTGGCAACGCCACCTTCCCAGATCTGCAGACAGCTACATCTGGTAGAGCAAATCTGGAATACCGGCAGCAGTCTGGTGAAACTTGAGTCACGTCCCGAATATGACATGAGCGGTATAACCGTGGGTGCTAAGGGTGTTGGCAGACGTCTGCTGTTCGAGCGCATCACCCGCTATCTGGGACGCCAGGGAGTGGATATCCAGAGGGCCTATCTAGACAGTTTCGAACGACCAGATCTTGAGGTCATTTCCTTGCTCAGTTTTCTGGTTGGCCGCTCAGGGGAGGCGCTGGATCCGGCCACCGCGCTCTGGCAACAGATCGAACTCGACCTCAGGCAGCTGGTGTATCTGGATGAGGGGGTAATGGATCTTGCGCATCATTTGCCAGGAACCCGTCTGTTGCACGCTGAGGTGTTACAGGCGTTGGGTCATTTAGTGCATCAGCAGTTGTTAAAAAGAGATGCCCTGGCCTTCTCCCGGGAACGTATCGTGCGGGCGCTGTTACGCCATAAGGAGCACGCGCAAGCGATTGCGGCCCTGTTTGTCGAACGCTTCACGGTGGGCGAGGATTCAAATGGCGCGGCCAGGTCCTGGTCAAGCTGCGCGAACTGGCCGCGTTGGAGGCGCGAACCCTATTCCATGAGCACAAGCACAAGCCTGGGATGTCGCTACCTGAACTCAGCATCCGTTTGAGCCAGGTGATAGACAGGGCAACCGATGCCATTACCCAGGTCATCACTAACTTGGAGGTATCCGATAGTGAGCTGATACGCCGCCTGGTGGAGGAATACCTGCCGAGAGTATTAACCGAGGTGGTCGGTGATGATCTATTCGAGCGCATTCCACCGGCTTACCTCACCCGGGTGATCGCCTCAGTGCTCGCCAGCCGTATCGTATATCGCGAGGGGCTGGATTGGTTCGAGCATATGCCCGACCAGGCCATTGCCGATCTGGCCATCCACTACCTTCAAGAAGAGGCGGCAGTTCGGCAAATGATCGATCACATAATGCATGCCGATCTACCCGGCCGCGAACGGATCGTTCAACTGTTGAGCGAGGGTGGTGTTGCCGCATCACTGAAGAACCCGGTGGTTCGTTAGGATCGCTGGATTCAGCAAGACGAGAAGCGGTTAGCCGCCTGAGCGCAGCAACGCAGATGACCGCTTATTGTCTTACCCGAACAGGGAACCGTCCAGGAATAGAACGTTGTGATAGCCTATTTCACTGCCGTCTGAGCAGCGGCCAGACGTACAAAGAAAGTACAAATGTGACAATGCGAGAACTGACTCTCTGAGCACACGTCTGTGAAGACCACTGAGCGGGCATACGCTGCATTCGTGAAGAATGAGCGGTCCAAGCAGACTATCGATCTGCTGGATAAGGAATGCTACCGAAATAACTTCCCTATCTGACTTGCCTTATCGCTCGTATTCGGCGTTGTGACAACAGTTACATAGCTGGGGCTATGCGCCTATTGTC
>JBDLIZ010000524.1:0-4533 GCA_039714615.1 Pseudomonadota bacterium
AATACACCGCTCGCATCCTCACGGCCAGGTAGCTCAGTCGGTAGAGCAGGGGACTGAAAATCCCCGTGTCGGCAGTTCGATTCTGTCCCTGGCCACCAAATTTATGTAACTACATCATGCAGTTATAACGCCATCATTGGCGACTTGCTTTCCTCGTGTTGCATCAGCGTGACCAAATCGTGACATCGGTTCATCCAATTGCGCAACTGCGGCACGCACGTTGTCCGGTGACAAGTGAGCATAGCGTTCGGTAACGACCACCGACGCATGTCCCAGCAGGTCACGCACCTCTGTCAATGGAACTCCGAGACCAACCAACCAGGCTGCACATGTGTGTCGTAGATCGTGGATGTTAAAGTCCTCGATCCCTGCACGGCGGCAAGCCGTCTTGAAGCTCCGTCTAACCAGTGTGATCCGTGTTCCGTCTTTCTTGGCAAATACCCATGGGCTTGCCGGGCAATGCTTCGCACGGAATCGCAGCCGGTTCATGATCGTCTGACGCGACATTTCATTGAGGGGAACCGAACGTCGTTTACCCGCTTTGGTATGGTCCGCTTCCAGAAACAGTAATCGCTCCTGCAAGTTAATCCGACGCCATTCAAGACCGAGCAGTTCACCCGAGCGGCAACCGGTATGGAGTGCCAGCCGAATAAAGTCTGCCAGATGCTGCGCCTTCGGTTCGCTTTCAGCGGCCTGAATGAGCAGCTCGGCCTCTTCACGGGAGATCCAGCGTGTCCTCCCCTCGCCTTCCTTGAGTTTTCTTCCCTTTGCCACATTGGGCAATTCCCAATCCCACTCGCGGATTGCATAGTTGATGGCTGATGAGAGCAACGCAATCTCACGATTGATGGTTGCGTTCTTCATGCCCTCCCCTTTGCGTTTTGCGATGTACTCGCGAACATCCATCGGTTGCAGGGTGTTCATCACCCGCCCACCAAAATGGCGCCGCAAATGTCGCGTGCGCATCCGGTCTTTATCGGCACTACGCTTCTCGTCCGCCGTGGCGTTGAGATATGCCAGCATCAATTCGTCGAACAGCCTTGGCGGCTGTTCGTCCCATTGTTTCTGGCGGTACGCTTCGAGCTTCCACTTGGCCTCGAGGGCCTTTGCTTCCGCTTTTTTGCTTGTCCCAGTAGATCGTCTAATTCTCTGGCCGTCCGGCCCGGTAAAAGACGCCCACCAGATGGGACTATCTTTGCGTCGGTATGGCATGCTTGTTTCTCCTTGATGAGCACACCAGGCCCCGCGCAATCAGAATTATGCTTGCGGGACACGCGTCCGTCCACATATACGTTCAAGTCGTATCGACGGATGCGCAGGCTACGCCCAATGGGGACGGTTGGAAGTTCTCCGGCTTGAATGAGTCGCCGGACGGTGCGAGTAGAGATGCGCAGGTGGTCGGCGACCTCATCAACAGTAAGCAACAGCGTGTCAGGCACGTTCAGATGCCTTCGCTGACCAACAGTCATGTGATAGTTGATGATGGTGTCCCCGGTGGATCCGCATATCTGTTTCCTGCTCGAATTAATGTTCGTGGTGACAGGTAAATGTCACTTACGCACAGGTGCCCTAGCGCGCTAATGAACATTAGCACTATGCAAATCATTTAAGCAAAGGGAAAATGTTTAGCAAGCGGATAAATTACTTGCTGGGGGGGGGCGGTATGGATTAGTTAAAGTGGAGGCGACCTGTTCTGATCTTCTTTAGCAAGATGCGATCTTCCGGAAAGCGACCTCTTTACGGGCAGTCAGGTTCTAATCCCATCACATTTCAGTTGGATGACCGGAAGCGGCCTAGGTCGGGAGTTCAGTACCCTAATATTAGTGATTGCTAAAAGTCCTGTATCGACCCTAATCGGTCATACAGAGTTTTTCCTTAAACTTCCGTTATGTACTGGAAGTGGCCGTTCATCTGTTTGTTATATTTCCGGTATTTTCTGTTATCTCATCTACACTAATAATCATGCCCCGGTCAGTGGAGGATTCGTGCCGGCGGCTGAATCAGCAGCTCAGTTAATAAAAATGGAGGGATCAATAATGTTTAATAAACTACATATACTTATTACAGCTTTTCTTATTGTCACAAGCACCCAGTTAGCAGCAGAACCACCCATTAATCCACCGCCCATTGAAGTTGATGCGTTTGTTGTTAATGACAAAACAAATCCTATCCCAGTGGAGGTAGTCAACGCTTCCGCGGAGTATCAATTTGCCGGATACACAGAACAAGAGACTGAAGGGAACACGGCTGGCTATTCTGGTATGAACGCAATTTGCCAACAGGAGTTCGGGGAGAACGCCCGGATGTGTACGACAAAGGAGTGGTTTAACACCCACGGAACGAGCGTCCCGCCGCAGGATGAGGATGCGTGGGTGCAACCGGTGCTTGTCTCATCCTTCTACAACCACGCGTTCGATCTGATCAACTGGACAGACTGGACCGGAGCAGGGACGCGCATCATACCCGCAGCTGTCCCTCAAAATTTTGCATCGTGCAACCAGTGGACGAATAACAGGGCCGAGGATGGTCTCCTTGGGTTTGTTGTATCTCGAGTGTCGGACCCATCGGATGAGCCGTTAGAGCAAGTGGACTGTTCCGTGCCAAATAGAGTAACGTGTTGTACGCCGCCACGTTGAAGCGACCTACGAGGTGGAATGAGCTGGCCTTGCACATAAGCTTCAGAGGGTTGACCGAGAAGTGAGGACTTGGCAATCCCGGCAGATACCCACTTCAACCAGCGCAGCACGTTGTCACCAAGAACCGCCTCTCTATCAGGGGCGGTTTTCTTTTGCTCATAAAGCCGGTGAAACAGTGCCACAAAATTATCTACGGTCTTTTCTGTCACGTCCAGTCATAGGAGGCTAAAGGTCCGTTTGTGCTTGCGTTCCTGACCTACATAGGAAGGCAGGGAATGTCGCTTTGTGGCCGATTATCTCCGTTCAGACACCCCGCATTAAAGGTACTTTCAGCTTCCTGAGAACGGCAACTCTTTGCCGTTTCCGGACATTCATGCAAGCGCGTAAAGCACGCTGTGCTCTGACAGTAGCTGTCAGATCGAGCGCCAGCTATTACACCTAAGTCCTTCGACCCATGTGCCAAAGCAGGCATCCTGGAACCTGCAGCAGAATACCAAACTGCTGCTCCTGGTGCTGTGCACATACCCTTTGAGCCTGACCCTGGTCCCATGAATTGAGTGCCGAGTACGAAGTACTCGGGCACCCCGCTCTCTGATCCGGCCAGTTGTCACCTGTTGGCCGGCCACTGGCCATGAGTGCGACGCGTTAGACACGTCGCACCCGGACCTCAGCGCTAACTCTAAGTTGGAGGGTGACCACTCGATAGCTGGCAGCTGACCGATTTAACCGTACTACATACGACGCACTCGGACCCCAGCTCTCGGGGCGAGGGCCGACAGGCGGCGTCAGGCAGCCTGAGTACCGTTTTGCTGGCCCTGTCGGTGCTGAGTTTAACGACCCCAGGCAGGCGTCCTGCCCTCCTTTGATTGTTAGCACGACGTGTGACAGCCCCCGACCAACGCGCCCTTCTCTTGCACGACGACCCCACACTAGCTCTCAGAGGGACGGCTGCTACTTCTAGCACCAGCGACAACGTTCTCGGCTGCAAACAGGCATTTGTATTCGAACAGGTGTTTTTGCATCCCCTCAAAAGAATAACAAGGAGAATAACAATGAAAACGAAAGTTGCAGGATATCAAAAGTATGAACGCCCTGATCGTAAGCCATTTGCGGCTCCTGGGATCACTGTGTTCTCGTATAAAGATGAAAACACACAAAGGCGGAAGTATTCCATTGAGGGCCTACCCTCTGATTGGCCAAAGAGGAAATGTCCTGTATGCGGCGACGTGAAAGATCATAAGAGGAAAGTGTGCAAGCCTTGTTACCAACAGATTCGTCGCATCATGGTGCCGCTCAGTTGCCAGTACTGCGGTGTACGGTTTGAGCGAGTGCTCTATGAGATAGATAGAATGCGCAAACGAGGGTACAGAGATTCGTACTGCTCAAAGACTTGTTCACAAGCGCACCATGCTGTGAAGAACAGGCGTCGATGCCTGGTTTGCAGAAAGCCTACAGCCACGAAAAGATCGAAATACTGCTCGAAACAGTGCCGCGCAAGCCGGCGTGAAAAAGATCTGCTGCCAAAGGTATGCAGTATTTGTAGCAAAGAGTTCCTGCCGAAAAGTTCCCGAACTGTTTACTGTTCTCGGGCTTGTGCTAACAAGGCACACTCAAGACGGATGCGGGGCTCTGATAACTCACACTATAAAACCGGGACGTCATATGCCAACTGGTTTCGCGAGATGCGTCCTGTGGTTCTTCAGCGCGACCGGTATATGTGCGTGGCATGCGGAAATACCAAGAAACTAATCGTCCATCATATCGACCACGTACCCATGCATAACGTGGCACACAACCTGATCACACTTTGTGCTACATGTCATGCGATTCACCATAAGTCAAAGGTTACGCCCTTCCCCTGGCTACAAAAGCTAGCCTTGGCCCGACCAATGACGGA
>JBDLIZ010000525.1:0-4528 GCA_039714615.1 Pseudomonadota bacterium
CACTGCCCCTAGCCATCCTGGGTGTCCTGACTACGCTCCTTACCTATATCGGTTTTCTGTTGCTGATACTGCCGGGTATTTACCTAGCAATCGCCTACCTATTAGCCACCCCCCTGCTGGTGGAAAAACAACTCACGCCCTGGCAAGCGATGGAGAACTCGCGCAAGGCGATTACCCGCCACTGGTTTAAGGTATTCTTGCTACTTCTGGCAACCGCCCTGATCATGTTCATCAGTGCGATTCCACTGGGTCTGGGCTTGATATGGACTTACCCGATGGCGATCAACATCCTGGGCATTCTTTACCGAGAAATCTTCGGAGTTGGACTGGTATAGCGGCATGGTAAAGTAGCCGCCCAGCGGCTAGAATGCGGCACTGCACTTGAGCTGCAGGTATTTATTAACCAAGCCCACTGCCAGTGCCTTGGGAACGACATCGAGACTGATGATGCCGTTGGCGCGTATCTGTTCCAAAGCCCGCTGTCGGTGACTCATATATTCGTGAATTGCGGCGGCTCGCAGGGCATCGTCTAAGTCATCGACATCGCCTTGCAAAACATCGTCGAGCGCCTGTTCACGCAGGCTGGCCAGCAATACCAAATGATGTCTCCTGAGCGTATTCAGCGCGCGGATGAGTTCACCGCAGTTGGCATCGTGCACATTGGTAATAACGATGATCAGCGCATGCTTCTTCTGCTGACTGAGCGCCCGTATTACTGCTTGATTGTAGTCCGGCACATCATTATTTGGATGCAATCCATAAATAAAATTTAGAATTCGATTGACGCTTGAAATGCCCTTTGCGGGTGGCAACCAGAGCCGTGAACCACCGAAGGTGCCGACACCCACGGCATCCCCCTGGCGCAGGGCCACATAGGCCAGCAATAGAAGGGCGTTGAGGCTGTGGTCAAAATGGGGTAATTCATCGTCTTGGGTGCGCATGGGCCAACCACAGTCGATGAGAAAGACGATCTGCTGATCCCGATCGTCTTGATATTCCCTGGAAATCAGTTTTCGAACCCGCGCCGTCGCCTTCCAGTCTATGCTCCGAATTGAATCGCCTTGACGGTATTCCCGCAATTGCAGAAAATCCAGACCCTCTCCTCGACGACGAAACTTGCGTATCCCCATCGACGTTAATTGATTATTCTGTACCCATTGCAGAGTTTTGGAAACTACGGAGAAGTTTGGATATACCCGGGCCCGGGAACGATTGCTAAACCAACGGTTGCGCCACCACAGACCCAGCGGCGAGCGGATGCGCGCCTGGGTAACCGAAAAAATCAAAGATCCTCGTCGGTTGGGGCGTAGGCCGTAGTCCACCGCGATGCTCTGCCCTGAATCCAGCCGCAGCGTTAGCGGTAAACCACGGCCAAGGACCGTCGCCGGATGGTGATCGTACAAGGCCAACTGGAGGTTCCGATGGCCCTGGTTAGCAACCTTTAAAACAACATTGCACCAGAGACCCAAGGGCAAGGAATCGGCAATCTTGCGCTGTATTTTCAGACCTGTGGGACGCAGGGACAGCAGGGCATCGGTAATGGTAACCACCACGATCACAGCGAATACGAGCCACCATAGAGCCCTCCATTGCGGCCACAGGCAGACCGACAGTCCAACCGCGCTCAGCAACCAGAGCAGCAGAAACATACGCCGGTCGGGGATCATTCTCTAGGGGCATCCACCTGGTCGATAACGGTCTGCAGTACGTCATCCACGCTATGGCCATCCAACTCCCGTTCCGCAGTCAAGGCGATGCGATGTCGTAATGCAGGCAAGGCGATGCGCTTCACATCATCAGGGGTTATATAATCGCGGCCCCTCAGTAAAGCCGCTGCTCGTGCTGCCCGAATCATGGCAATGGCACCACGCGGTCCTGCCCCCGTTGAGATTCCCTGGCACTGGCGAGTGCTACGCGTGATGCTCACCGCATACCGGTTGACCTGTGGATCTACCCTGACCATGGCACTGGCCTGTTGGATAGCCATTATCGTCCGCGGATCGGCGACGGTACCCACTCTTGAGACATCCAGTCCATCGCCCACGGCCTCTCTGGTTATGGTTTCGACCATGGCAACCTCTTCCTCCTCCTCGAGATAATCGATCTGGATCTTCAACAGAAACCGATCGAGCTGGGCCTCGGGTAGCGGATAGGTACCTTCATGCTCAAGGGAGTTCTGAGTGGCCAGGGTCATAAAGGGTCGCGGCACCTCGATGCCTTTGCCTTCGATAGTCACCTGCTGTTCCTGCATGACCTCCAGCAGTGCGGATTGAGTCTTCGCGGGCGCGCGGTTGATTTCATCGGCCAGCAGCAGGTGAGTGAAAACCGGACCTCGGCGAATGGCGAAACGCTCAGACTTCGGATCATAAATCGCATGACCACTGACATCGCTAGGCATCAGATCGGGAGTGAACTGAATCCGCGCAAAGCGGCCCTGGAAGGTCTTGGCCAGCGCCCTCACCAGCAAGGTCTTTCCCAGCCCGGGTACGCCCTCGATCAGCACATGGCCGGCGGCAAACAACGCGATCAACACCTGTTCGATAACCTGCCCCTGGCCGATGACCGCTTTGGCAATCTGTGCATGTATCTGCTGCCCCACTTCACGGGATTTATCCACTGGGGATGGCGATGATGATCCCGGACTCGCCCTGAATTCCTGAGAGGCGTTGGTCATAGTTTTTTCCTGATGGATTCGAGAAGTTGGATCCTGCGAGTGAAGGCCTGTGCATCATCGGTGGGCGAATCGTGTAATAGAGCATGGATATCCTGAACCGCAAGTTGGTTGAACTCGGCCAACAGCTGCTCACGCCGCGGGTAGCTTAGGGTCGTCCATCCGGGGTGATGGGCAAGCAGGCGTCTTTCCAGTGCGGACTCCACGCTATTGAGCAAATGCCTCTGTTGACCCTGCCCCCAGAGAAAGCGTCCACTGGCCTCGATATGTTCGAGCAGCCTGCGGCGTCTGGGTGCCGGTAGCGGCAACAGGGGACCGAAACGTGGCATGCTTACACCGAGCCAGGCCCCCAGCAGCAGCATCAGACCGATGATCAGTGGCCAGCCATGCTGCCAGAGCCATTGCCATAATGGCGGCATCTGCTCGGTATGCACCAACCAGACCTTATTGACCGCGCCTGCTAGGTGTAACAAATGCCATAGAAATTCAGCTTGGTCGTATTTCCCTATTCTACCATTGCTGATGAAGCCCAGCTCACAGAGTACGCTAACGTGACCTTTGCCGTGGCGAGCGTGTATCAGGTATATGCCCTGCTCATCCTCCAGGACAAAATCCGGGTTAATATCCTTGGGCCGAAAGCTAAAAAAGCGACTGAGTTCGATGACCAAGAAATCCCTTGCTTGCGGCAGATCGATGTCTAGCAGAGTAATATCTTCTATGCTTGATTCATCATTTTCAGCGGCATAAACAGAGATCCCCAAGCTGTTGAGCAAATCATCCCTGATCTCGGTTCCTGCGGGTGACATATCGGCTTGCCGCGCAGCAAGGATCAAATGTCCGCCCTGATTCACCCAATCCAGTAACAGATCATGGTGCTGTGGAACCACGGCGGCACGTTGAGTGGCAATCACCAGGGTGTCATCCACTGGAGGTAAGCGTTGCGTCTGCAGCAGGCTAGGCAAGGTCTCGGCAGGGATGCCCATGCCCTTGATAAAACGCCGTGCCGCCAATAGAGGGTTGGCTTTGGCCTCGCCCTGATAGCCAACCTTGATTTCGATCTCTTTACGTTCCAGGTTGGTAGTAATCCACCAACCCACGGCGCCGATCAGTGGCAGTGCGATCAATAACATGATGACACCCCCGCGGGTCATTCCTGCCCCCAAAATGCCGCGACCACTGCTCGCATAGACTCAAGGCCTGCTCTTCGTCAGGGATGAGATGGCCATAAGCCAGGGCCTGCCAGAGTTCGGTCAAGCGCCTCAGGTAATGCGTCCTCTGCGCACTCAAGCGCGCTTGACACAAGGCCAATACATCACCCTCGGTATGGCCCGAATGCAGTTGCAAGTGCTCGCGGTTCACCAAAACCATGAGGCTGCCTCGATACAGCAGGCCCAGGGCATCTCGCCCCTGGCCTTGTTTCCAGAGCCGCCGCGCCGCGCCCGCGATATCCTCAGGCAGGGTCTCGGCCCGGATGTCCATCCCAAACAAGGTCTCGGGTGCAGTGTAATCCTGCGCTTTTGTCACCTCCTTAATAAACATCCCCATCCAGCGTTCGCGATAGACGACGATCATCACAATACCCACCACCAAGGCCGCCCACAACAGGACCTCGGTCAGCGCGGCGACGAGGTCGGTGATCTCGAATAGTCCCCAAATCCCCGGTGACTCATCGGGCTGCGAACCTTCCTCCAGAAACCTAAGGCTCCATTGCGCCCTCTCCTGGGTGGTCTGGAATTCAGGCTGTTCGAGGACGCTCGAAATGACCCCCTTGGCCTGTGGTCTACCAACATAGTATTGATGAGGCGAGAAGCGGCTAGCTGCTAGGCGTGCGAGCGCAGGACTAGCGGTAGCTAATTC
>JBDLIZ010000526.1:0-4528 GCA_039714615.1 Pseudomonadota bacterium
AACTTACGCACGCCGGCCCCGCGCTAAGTTGCCACCAGTGGACAGGAGCGGACACGAGATGACAGGAGTCGGTCACGATCTGGTCACGCAGTGGTACGACTGTTGATTTGTACATTCGATTGCCCCACTTGATAGCAACTCTGTCATCCCTATTTTGCTAAGGAAAGCTTTAGATCGTTTGCCAGCCAGTCGACCAGTGTACGGACCCGCATAGCCATAAGCCGTGTATGCGGATAGACGAGGCTTAAGGGTAACGGAGTTGGTTCAAAGTCACTCAGAATAATTTCCAGTTCACCGCGCTCAACCCAAGGCATCACTTGATAGTTGAAAAACATGCCAAACCCCAAACCGGTAACACAGGCATCTACAGATGCCCTTACCTGATTACACATAAAGCTGCCGTTGACATGGACATCAAGCTGTTTGCCGTTATCGTGAAAATGCCAGACCGAGCTCGATGAAATACTGGTGCAGCGCACACAAGGCAAATCGGATAATTGTTCCGGGCGTTGCGGTGTGCCACCCGACTGCGCCAATAGAACCGGACTTGCACAGACTACCTGGCGGATCTCACCCACTGGTTTGGCAATTAGTGAAGAATCTTCAAGATGAGCAATACGTACCGCCAGATCGATTCCTTCATCCAGCAGGTTAACGAGTCGGTCAAGCAGTAACAGATTGACCTGCACTCGTCGATACTGCTCGAGAAAGCGAGTCACCGAAGGCGCGACATACATTTCGCCAAAGCGTACAGGTGCGGTCAGTGTAATCGTGCCGCGTGGTTCTACCTGATCCTGACTAAGCACAAGCTCGGACTCCTCAATCTCCGCGAGAATCTTACGGCAGCGCTCCAGATAGATGTGCCCCTCCTCGGTTAGTGCGATGCGCCGGGTCGTTCGGTTAAAGAGCCGAACCTGAAGAGATTCCTCGAGAGCAGCCAGGATACGGACGACCGACGGCAGCGATTTTCCGAGTGCTTCGGCGGCCGCCGTCAGACTGCCCTGTTCGGCAATCTTGACAAATACGGTCATGGCTTGAAGCTTATCCATATGTTCAGATTACTCCGTAATATGGAGTAGTTAAATAGATTTTACGGCATTTATTGCATAAGAGAACTTAACTAGTCTATTCAGCACAGAGTACATAGTGCTCTGCACTCATCCCGAAAACCGAGATTCAATGTGAGGTAACAACCATGAAAGCAGCGATTACTATTTTGTCTGATCCCAAAATGGGTTCGGAAGAAGCGCTGGGCCGCGTATTCAATGCACTGGCAGCGGCCTATGATTTCAAGCAGCAAGGCGACGACGTTACTGTCCTGTTCCAGGGTGCCGGATCACGCTGGATTGGCGAACTGAGTAAATCGGATCACCCGGTTCACGGCTTGTTTGAAGAAGTTAAAGACACGGTAGCAGGCGTCTCTTGCGGATGCGCGGAGGTCTTTGGTGCCACTGAAGATGTCAAGAATTCCGCTTTTGAACTTGTCAAAGACAACGCGGTACCGGGAACGGCCGGCCTGCCCAGTCTGCGCAAACTGGCATCCGAGGGTTACACTGTTCTGAGTTTTTGAGATTCATTCATCGGGCAGTTGCGACAAAATACCGTCGCCTGCCCGAATCTTCCTGATCGCCAGCAGGAGGCCCGACCATGCCGATGAACAACCTTTATCACGAAGGCGAACGTGCCGTACAGAAACGCACCAATGAAACCGAAATGGCTCGTATGAACGGCGGAGCTGTGGGCACAACGATCCCGACGAGGGCGTTACGCTTTATTGAGCAGCAGCCAATGGCCGTAATCGGCAGCATCGACGCGGCCGGCCGTGTCTGGGCCTCGGTACTTTTTGGTCATCCGGGATTTCTGCAGACCCTGGATGATCACACGCTGGTGATCGATCTTTCACAACCACGCTCGGCTAACAACGACCCCCTGTGGACCAATCTGGGCAAGAATTCGAGCGTTGGTGTACTGGTGATCGAGTTGGGTTCACGCCGTCGACTTCGCGTCAATGGCCGTGCGAGAAAAGTTTCCGTCGAACGCTACATCGTTGACGTGGAACGTGCGTATCCCAACTGCCCCAAATACATTCAGCGCCGGGATTGGAAAATACGTGCGACAAAAGAACCGTTCAGCGCAACATCAAGTACACAGGGAAAAGTACTAAGCAATTCACAGAAAACATTGATCGCAAGTGCAGACACCTTCTTCGTTGCCAGCGCTCACCCCGATCACGGTGTCGACGCCTCACACCGCGGAGGGCATCCGGGCTTTGTGCAACTATTGAACGACCGGCAACTTCGCATTCCCGATTATGCTGGCAACAGCATGTTTAACACGTTGGGGAATTTTACCAGCTATCCATATGCGGGACTGGTATTTATTGATTTTGAGCAAGGGCGCTTACTGCAACTCACTGGCCAGACCGAGATCCTGTGGGATCTTGAAGATCCTGGCGGAGAGACCGGTGGCACCCGGCGTTACTGGCAGTTCGACATATCAAGCTGGAAAGAATCCGTTCTTCCCTTTCGCCTCGACTGGGAGCTTCTGGATGCATCGCCGTTTATTCCGGAACAGCGTAACGAGATCACGGTTGATAGCACACTGTCACTCAGAGTTGAGCGGATCCAACATGAAGCAGAGCACATTAAATCGTTTCGGTTGCGTGCTCTTGACGGCGGTTTGCTGCCGGAGTTTCAACCCGGTTCACATATACAGGTCAAGGTGCAGCTACCCGATGGTAGTCAAGCCGAGCGCCACTACTCACTGCTCTCCGATCCCGACGATAGAACGCAATACGAAATCGGCGTCCTCGCCGAGCCCGGTGGACGTGGTGGCTCGCTTTATTTACACGAGCAGATTCACGAGGGCGATGTTGTAGTGAGTCGAGCGCCAAAAAACGAGTTCCCAATGGCTGACAGAGCAAGCCACAGCGTATTGATTGCAGGCGGTATCGGAATCACACCCATTCTTTCCATGCTGCAAAAGCTGGCATCGGAACGGCAGTCGTTTGAGCTGCACTACAGCGCTCGTACATACTCGGGACTCGCATTCCGCGACAGGATTGAACAATTAGCAGGCGATAGCATACAGTTTTATGCTTCACGTGACCCGCAGAGTCAGCGCCTGGATCTGGAACGCTTATTGTCGACCCCGAGACCGGGGGTCCATGTATATGTCTGCGGCCCGCGCCGGATGATCAGTACGATACGTGAACTGGCTGATATTCATGGCTGGCCCTCAACCCGGATCCACTTCGAGAGTTTCGGCGCTCAGCCCCTGGCCGACGACCGTCCCATTCGCGTCCATCTGGCCAAATCGAATATGACGTTAACCGTGCCTGCGGAGCGCACCATTCTCGATACGCTGCTGGATGCCGGCGTGAACGCACCGCACGACTGCAAGCGAGGAGAGTGCACGATGTGTGCCACACGAGTACTGGATGGTGAGCCCGATCACCGCGATCTTTGCCTTAACTCGGAAGAGAGGTCCTCTTCAATGTGTGTTTGCGTTTCGCGCGCGCGAGGCAAGGAATTGCAACTCGACCTGTAATTTCAAGGTCTTGGTGTTACATCCAGTAAATCGGCAGCTGCTCGAACCAAACCGGTTTGAAATGCGGCAAGAAAATGGTGTCACAAACGTGTGCTCTCAATCGTCATTAGGTTACAAGTATGATTTAACCATGACGAAGGTGGATGAAAATGAGTGAAATGAAAGCAGTGAAGTACGAACAGGAGATCCCCGACATCTTCAAGTCGATGGCCGGGGTTAACCAGGTCATGGATACACACGGGTTTGACCGGACCATTCACCATCTGGTGCAACTGCGCGCTTCACAAATCAATCGGTGCGGCTTCTGCATCAAGATGCACACAAAGGAAGCCCGGCAGGACGGCGAAGCCAGCGAGCGATTGGATCGGGTGATCGTATGGGACCAGGTCAGCGATTTCACCGAACGGGAGCAGGCCGCCCTAGCCTGGACCGAGGCGCTGACGCTGCTCGACCCGAAGATCGACCTTGGCCCGCTGCGTGCCCGTTTAAGGGAGCATTTCTCCGAGAAAGAGATTGGCATCCTCACCTCCACTGTCGCCATGATCAACCTCTGGAACCGCATTAATATCTCAAGGCACTGAATATGCTCGATCGTGACGACACCCGGATTTTCGAAGAGGCCCGACCCAGGCTCATGGGGTTGGCCTATCGCATCCTGGGTTCTCGAGCTGATGCCGAGGATGCCGTGCAAGACACATTCCTGAAATGGGCGAAGACCAAACGGGAAATAATCAAGACTCCAGCGTCGTGGCTGACAACGACCTGCACACGTCGCTGCCTTGATCTGCTCCGAGCCGGCCACCGCTCCCGTGTCAATTATGTTGGAGAATGGTTACCGGAACCGATCCACACATCGATCGAGAATGAAGCGGAGCGCAGTTTGGACCTTGCTGTGTCGCTGAAAACGGCCTTCCTGCTCATGCTCGAACGGCTGACACCCAAGGAACGGGCGGCATATCTGCTTCACGATATCTTTGAC
>JBDLIZ010000527.1:0-4514 GCA_039714615.1 Pseudomonadota bacterium
ACGAGGAATCAAGAATGAAAAAGGTTGTTGGCACTATCATTGCCATGGGAATTATGTTGTCTTCTTTTTCGGTACAAGCTGGGGATTGCGCCGTCCACTATAAGCGCACGGCCTGTCCTGGCCAAGAGGCCATCAGTTACAAGAAGTGTGATGGCAATCAAGAGTGCACCAAGAAGAAAGAGGCTGGCTCGGTTGAAGAGTGCCGGAAAGTAGCCACTAAGTCGTGCAGTAACTCCAGACTGGATATCACCAAATCAAAAGTAATTACCGCCATGTACAAGGGTACACCCATCCAGACCGCCTCCGGCAAGGACGACTTTTGCCTGGAATATGAGAAAAAGGACGCCGAGTTCAATCGCTGTGATAAATAACTAACCCAGATATTTCATGAATTCGCGTGAAGATCGCGCAGGGTGAACTGCGATATACAGTGAACGCCTCAGGCATCCTGCCTGAGGCCGGTGCCCAAGCGAAGCAGGATTGAGTCGCGCCGGGATGTTTTCACAAGAGATTTTCCGAAGGCGTCGCGCGTCCTTAATGGGTATAATCGGCTTGGTATCGCGGCAAAATCCGTGAGTTCAGGATATCTGAACACATTCAGGAGAATCAGATGGGTCTGATTGGTGCTGAGATTGAGCTTTCAAATCCGAGAGATCAAGATATTAAACCAATTCAAGTGAAATCGTTGGTTGATACCGATTCGTTGCATTTGTGTATACCCGAACATGTAGCCATTCAGCTTGAACTCGAAGAACTATACAAGCGGGAAGTAACGACAGCTGATGGTAGGAAGCACTTAGTTCCGTATATGGGACCTATATCATTAAAGTTCGAGAACCGTGGCTGCTTTACTGGTGCTTTGGTGTTCGGAGACGAAGTACTTTTAGGTGCGATTCCAATGGAAGATATGGACATATTGGTATCACCAGCCAAACAGGCGCTTATTGTTAATCCGGAAAGCCCAAATATCGCGATGTCTATAGCCAAGTGAATGGTGAATGAGGCCATGACAAGGCAAATGTAGACGGACATTTTAAAGAAGAGTCGCACCCACCAAGTATGTATTTCACGATGCATGGTTTTCCCTCCGTGTCAGGCTCATTTCATATTGGAAGAGACTTTCTCTTGCCGTAGAACTTAGAACGGCCGTATAGTAGCAACGGATACCCAATGCGAAGGATTGCATCATGTTCTCGGCAAGGACAGCCGAAGGGGATGTCGCGCCGGGCAGCGATGAGCTGGGCCCAGCGATTAAAGCGGGTGTTCAATATCGACATCGAAACCTGCTCCAAGTGTGGCGGTGCGCTCAAAGTCATCGCCTGTATCGAAGATCCCCTGGTCATCGACAAGATACTCACCCACCTGGATAACAAGGCCGCATTGGCTGAACCGGTGGTGTTGCCGCCAAGCCGGGCGCCACCGCAAAGGAATCTGTTCGACTGGTTTTCAGTACAACCCCTCCACGATTCAAGAAACTGCAGCCATTGCGGTCGCGGCAAGGCCCGGACTTGTTTGCTACTCTGAAATCCGTGCTCTTGTTGGGAAAAACCTCGACAGAAAATGGAATTCGCTGAGATTACGCAGTTCAAAAGGTGTTCCATGGCGCCATCGAGGACCATTTCAGTGTCTTTGATACCTCTCGACTTTGGGGAAAAGGGCGTTTATGCTTCTTATAAGCTGTCCAATTCGGTGCGGAACAGGCTCCGGTAGGCCGCCTGCCGTGTCTTTTTATCCCTCCCAAGGGTGAGATAGGGTGGGTGTGGTGAAAGATAAGGGTTGGCTTGCCCTAAGGCGTTGTAGCGATAACTGCTCATCGGCTTGAAATATGGGTCTATCTGGTCTATTCTGACCATCTTGGTTCCCTCGTGAAGGCAGTTCGATGATTATCAATATCTCCGAAGCGAAAACGCAGTTGTCAAAGCTGGTCGATATGGTTTTTCACGGCGAAAAAGTCGTTATCGCCAAAAATAATTTGCCTCTGGTTGATCTGGTGCCACACCAACCTGAAGGAAAAAGAAAACTTGGTTTGCTGCGTAATCAGGTCACGATCCCGGAAGACTTTCTGGATGAAGATGAGGACATCAACGAGATGTTTTACGGAAAAACGCGTTGAATATTCTCATCGATACCCATGTTTTTTTATGGGCAATTTCTAACCCAGATCACCTGAACCACCACCACAAAGCGGAGCTCGAAACACGAGCGAATACGGTTTTTCTAAGCGCGATTAGCGTGGCTGAGTTAATGATTAAATCATCAATAGGCAAACTCGAAGTGAATTTTGATCCGGTAGCCATTGCGCTCGAAACGGGATTTCAGCTTATCTCCTTCTCGGGAGGTGATGCACTTCAGTTAAAGGAATTGCCCTTTCATCACAAAGACCCGTTTGACAGAATGCTAATAGCCCAGGCGTTATCCAATGCCTATGCGATCATGACAGACGATGCCAAGTTCTCGTTGTACAACTGTAAGTTGATTAAATATGGTTAATGAAAAAGTGGCTAGAATCGGATGAAAACAGACAGGATGGCCAGTAATCCGCGAAAGATCGCCCACACCGCCAGATGGGTTTTATTGGTCGAATTAGGGTTGCTGTGCAAGAGTGATTTTGGCACACGGAATATTATAGAAACAAAGGGCGCATTCCCATATTCCCGGTCGCTAAGCACTAGGGCGGGAAGGGAAGTCTAACGTGCAATAAGAGAATGAATCGCGGAGAATATAGCTTTTTGGTAAAAAGTTGAGACCGATAGAGAGCGATTCGATGTGGGGAGATATTGAGGGCTTCGAGAGAAAAGTACAAGAAGCCTACCGAGATCTGGAAGCCTTCGGCAAGAGCCCACAAGTCGACGGCCCACACCGGGGCGGTCACCCTGATACAGCGATTCGGATCGGCTTTAAACCTCAACATCCATTTCCACATGCTCCATCTTGACGGAGTCTACGCCGAGAATGGCTACGGGAAGGTTCGCTTTCATCGGATAAAGGCGCCCACGATGGACGAATTGGGTCTGCTGGTGCATCGGATAAGCCAACGGGTGGCGAAATTCCGCGAATGACGGGGTTTTCTGGAGTCTGATGAGCAGGCCAGCTATCTGGCATTGGAAACCTCGGATGACGAGGCGATGCACCAACTGTATGGGCATTCGATCACCTACCAAATTGCCATCGGACCCCACCAAGGCCGCAAGGTGTTCACATTGCAAAGCCTACCGCCGCTAGAGGAGCCAAAGGCGGGTTCGAGCCGGGTCGCCAAGGTAGCGGGTTTCAGCTTGCATGCCGGGGTCGTGGCACAGGCGCATCAGCGTGACCAGCTGGAACGGCTGTGCCGGTATATCTCCCGGCCCGCGGTATCCGAGAAACGCCTGGCGCTGCTGGAGGATGGACGGATCCGCTACGAACTGAAAACGCCCTATCGGGACGGCACCACTCATGTGATCTTCGAACCGTTGGATTTTCTAGCCCGGCTTGCTGCCTTGGTTCCCAAACCGCGGGTCAACCTCACCCGATTCCACGGGGTATTTGCGCCTAACAGCAAACACCGGATCCAGGTCACGCCCTCCAAACGAGGCAAAGGCTGCAAGCGCAATGCTGAGGAAGATGGACAATGCCAATCACCGGCAGCGCGCCGGGCAGCGATGAGCTGGGCTCAACGTTTGAAGCGGGTGTTCAACATCGACATCGAAACCTGCTCCACGTGTGGCGGTGCGGTCAAAGTCATCGCCTGTATCGAAGACCCCCTGGTTATCGACAAGATACTCACCCACCTGGATAACAAAGCCGCATTGGCTGGACCGGTGGTGTTGCCGCCAAACCGGGCGCCACCGCAGAGGAATCTGTTCGACTGATTTTCAGTACAACCCCTCCACGATTCAAGACACTGCAGCCATTGCGGTCGCGGCAAGGCCCGGACTTGTTTGCTACTCTGAAATCCGTGCTCTTGTTGGGAAAAACCTCGACAGAAAGTGGAATTTGCCGAGACTACATGGCTCAAAAGGTGTTCCATGGCGCCATCGAGGACCATTTCAGTGTCTTTGATACCCCTCGACTTTGGGGAAAAGGGCGTTTATGCTTCTTATACTCCCGTGCCGACGTGATGCTCGCGGGTATTGATCTTCTAATGTTGCAACAATGTCGGGTGTGTTAAAACGTCGTCACAATGACTCGTCTGGGAACGATAACGACCTGTGGTGGCGCGGTTGTATCCAGTGGAATACTGCATGTTTCGGGTGTGGCGCACTCGATTGCGAAGTTCAACAATGGCACCAATTCCGGGGAAACTAGAACTTCATTCTCGTCAGGGGTCGAAATAAGGGTCCCCGCGCCCAGAACAGATCGCTCCTCCGCCTGTGACATCGGCGTGGCTGGCACGCCAACGAGTGTCGCGAAAGAACCGGCGCCCAACAGTCTTATCTAATATGAAATGGCCCTGAACGGGAGCCGTGATTCCAAGGTGAAACGGCCCTGAAACCGGGGGGAATTCTGCTCATGATGGTTACCTATGGTGATCTACA
>JBDLIZ010000528.1:0-4512 GCA_039714615.1 Pseudomonadota bacterium
TCGCGCATCACCTCATCATCTTTAAATTTACCGACCTGCATGAAGACATCGGGATCACTGACGCGTACGATAGATGCCTCCGCGCCGTCGGCCTCCACGGTCACATTGCAGGGTAACATCATACCGATTTCGGCGCTCTGAGACAGGGCACGATACGCCAAAGCCGGATTGCAAGCACCGAGGATGACATAGGGGCGAAAATCCTTATCCAGCTTCTCCTTTAGGGTCGCTTTGACATCGATCTTGGTCAGAACCCCGAAACCCTGTGTTTTCAGTGCCGCAGTAACAATCTCGACGGCCTGCTCAAAGGGCTGGTCTAAACTGACTTCAAATCCTATCGCATCGGTCATATACCTCTCCACCATCGATCAGAATGAGAGGCAAAGTATAACCTAGATCCTGCAAGTGATCGTAGCGAAGGAAAGATGTTTTTAGGGAGGGGCAAAGCTCAAGGGGTGGAACCGTAGCTATTTAACGAAAAGGAGTATTGAAGCAACGGGTCTGGAAATAGCGGCCATCCTGGAGACGCAAAGCAGTGAATCGTCCACCATAGGCACATCCGGTATCCAAGGGGTATACACCAGGGACATTGACCCGACCGGGAGAAAGGGATGCCCAATGGCCAAAGATTATAGGCAATCCCTCTGTTGCCCGGTTGGGTGCCTCGAACCAAGGAAGCAGTCGTCTTTTCTTGACGGTTGAATTTCTTCTGCTGACCAGATCGAGCCGCCCATTACGATCGCAATATCGCAGCTGGGTAAAGCAATTGACAATAAAACGCAAACGATCCCAACCCTCCAGACCATCCCGCCAACGCCGCGGTTTGGTGCCATACATGTATTTAAAAAATTCTTCGTAATTCGAGTTTTGTAATACGGTTTCTATCTCCCTGGCACAGGCTTGAGCCTTTTGCAGATCCCATTGGGGCGGCAAACCCGCATGCACCAAGGTATAGTCCAACGCCGGATCATGGTGTAGAAAGGGTTGATGCCGTAACCAGAACAACAGTTCTTCACAATCCGGGGCTTCGAGCACATCGGTTATGGTATCTTTTTTCCTAACTTTAGACACCCCTACAGCCACCGCCAGAAGATGAAGATCATGATTGCCGAGCACACTGATCGCCGCACTTTTTAGCCCCTTTACGAATCGCAGTATTTCTAATGAGTTAGGCCCACGGTTAACCAGATCACCCGTAAACCACAATTGATCGATATCGGGATCAAAGTCGATCTTGTCCAGCAGTCTCAACAAATCATCAAAACAACCCTGCACATCACCTATGGCATAAGTTGCACCCTGGGCTTGTTCGGTTTCTTCAAGGGGCGCAACTATATCCAGATTAGAGAGTTTCATCTTATTTGGCACTGGAGAAATCTCCTGTCTTTCGATTACCTGCTCATTGCCAACAGGTATAAAGATTCATTGGCCAAGCTCAAAGGAATGCTCGTCGTACATGAGCACTACCTCTTTATAGATAGGATGACAACGCATACACGAGCATGCTTAGACCGATGACACCACTGATACGATTAACATAAGTGGCCAACCGTTCTGAAGACCTCAAAGAAGAGTCAGCAATATCGCTTTTACAGGCACCCAGGGCACAGATGAACTGAGATCTTGTGAATAAATCCCCCCACGACTGTGGGCGTTCCTGAACGCACCTGGCTGCGTTGCGGGTCCCCCAATATCGGGTCATGTAGAACTCGCTACATTCCCAGATATTGGGACTCCCGCGCCTTGCCAGGCACGCCCAGGAACACCCTCGCTTCGCGCGGGGATTTATTCACAAGCTCTGAGACGAAACGATATTGATGAATGCAGCAAGTGCCGCAATGGGGAATAGCGCAGGAGGGTGGGAATCGTAAACCAACAATGCAGCCACAGCACAACCCAGAGACTGTATTCTTCTCAAGATCATCACTACTCAGTATTACTGTAACCGCAGCAACTAAATGACGCTAGCCGGGAAGAACAGGCTTTTTATTCTTATTAATCCAATGTTTTGCTCTAACATTAGATAAGATAACTCACGTACTGGGAGCCTGTCGGACTTAGGCGATCATAGCGAGGGAAAGACGGTTTGAGGCAGATTTTTCGATCCTTTGAGGCGAATAGCCATAGCGTGTAACGAAAAGGATCGGGAAATCTGGCCAAATCCGGCTTTTCCGCAGTAGATCAGTCCTAAGTCCGACAGGCTCCTAGTGGCCCGGTGATGGTATAGGCTTCAATTCAAGAGGAGAATATGCGGAAATTGCAAGGCAACACAAAAGACGGGCCATAAGACACTCCAGATTTAGAACCTATTTTAGTAACATTCCATTAGCGTCTTACCCATCCATTGCATATCACCCATGGAAAAACCTGGGAACATGTCAGACAAGAATCCTCCGCATGCCGGAGATATTTGCAGCAGTTGCCCTAATCCAACGATAACAGCCATACGCAAGATGCATTTCGGGAAACCCGCTTGGGAGTTGGAATGCCCTTACGCCGATGAGATACACGCCGTAGGCAAGGGGATCGAGATCCATTGTTCAGCACTCGATGGACTGTGCTGTGTAGACAACAATCGGGATTATTTCGTCACCTCGCCGAAGATCTATCCGATGAGAAGTTTTCTTGAGGCCACGCTGAAATACCTGGGCATTAAGGGCTAGTACCTAGCCTGCGCGGCGAGCGCCAGTAGACCTCCGCGCTGCCAGCCTCCCGTGCCAGCGTCCGGCACAGCACAAACAGCAGATCCGACAACCGGTTCAGATAAGCCGGCACCGGTTTATTAACCTCTTCGCTACGGGCCAGCGCGACTACCGAGCGTTCAGCCCGGCGACACACCGCGCGTGCCAAATGGCAGACCGCCGCCGCCTGACCACCCCCCGGCAGAATGAACTCTTGCAGTGGAGGCAACGATGCGTTGAGACTATCCAAGGTATGCTCCAGCCCTTCGATGTTGCTAAAGGAAATCAAGGGCTGATCGGATCGACTCAGCTCCGCCCCAAGATCGAACAACTCTTGTTGGATCTCAGTTAAACAGTGGTGGATGGCTGCCGTGGTTTGGTGTACCAACACCATGGCGATGACGCTGTTCAGCTCGTCTACATCTCCAATGGCCTCGATCCTCGCCGAATCCTTGCCCAGACGAGAACCATCAGCCAGTGCGGTACTCCCGTCGTCCCCAGTCTGAGTATAGATCTTGCTAAGCCTATGTCCCATAGTATGAATTAGATTAATCAGTTTCACAAAATACGGTTTTAACGGGATTCAACCCGGTGCCTATCAGCGCCTCTTCTATGGAATCATCCCTCGTATCGATGACAACCATCCCGGGGGCGCTGAAATCACCATTACCCACCCAGAGTTTAGCATTCCGATCCACGGCGATGGTGGTTAGGTTCCGGTTGAACAATCCGCCGATAGCTGCCGCACCGTTCACATTCGATTGGACCTCTCCCGTGGAAGGATCGAACCGGTACAGGGTATTGTCCTGAAATCCCGCTGTACCTATGAAATAGCCTTGATTGGCGGAGACCAAGGCCATGTCAATAATCTGACCAAACTCAGCAGGTGATAGATCGTCACCATCGTCGAGGACTATTCGGGTATTAAAATCTTCAGGGTCTATGCTTTCGATACCCCCGGTGAAACCTGCCGGCTGGGAGCCAAAGGCAAACCCGCCCACGGCCTGTACGTAGATGAGACCATCATCGGGGAGATATTCGATGGCCAGCGGATTTCTAACCGTTAACGCGACACCCTTCAGACCATCCACCTTCCCCTGACCGGTATCGATTTCGATATCCGTGAAGGTATTGAATACCGCCACATACGCCGTTTCCGTCGGCTGGAAGGTACTTAAGCGCTGCAAGACAATATACAATCTGTCACCCACAATGACCGCATCCTGCATCTCCGGGCCGCCGTCACCCTCATCATAGGCACTCAGATCCAATTCACCGATCTTGAACTCGGCCTGCGAGCCTGCCGAAGGATTGACGATCCATGCCTTGGACGAGCCATAGCGCAGCAAATAGGCCCTGCTCTCATCGACGAACACCATCGCCGATGGATTGCTGGATACGGCATCGGAGGGGTCCTTAGTGGAATATTGATAGATGGCCTTATCAGGCTGCTCGACATCGAATTTGGTGACATTATCCCGCGTAAAGCGTTCGATGCGATAGAAAAAACGGCCTTCACATGCTGCTCCGAGATCGGATGTAGTCGGTGCCAGGTTGTTCTGTGCCATTCGGGGGGCACCGACATTGATCACCGAATGGGCGCCACTGCTAAAATCCGCCGCCGCGGTCACGGTGACGGCGAACTGTCCACCCTTATTAGGTACTATGGTTGCCGGTATACTATTATCCGCGCTGCCGCATCCGCTAAGTATTAGTGCTGCCACCATGACCGGCAACCCACCACCACGACGTAATCTGGCAGTAATACTCGTTGAGCCTTTCATTGTTCCTATTGACATTATCATTCTCCTTACTCTCACTGGTCTACTAC
>JBDLIZ010000529.1:0-4506 GCA_039714615.1 Pseudomonadota bacterium
AAAAATTACTATAATTCCAAATATATCTAACCTTTAAGCCCCACCAAAGAGATATAAATAACGGCATTGGTGACTCACATTTCCACTTCTAAGAATTGGCTCGAGTTTTCACACAGCCTGGACCCATAGTGGACATTCAGCGGGATAATTCCCTTCGTGATGCCGAAGAAGAGGTCTTGTTGCTTAGGCGTGCCTATCGGGATCGTTGGCTGCGTCAGGAAGCGGTTGAGCGCAATGGCTTCCCCCTAAAGATCCTCGAGAGAGTGTGTCGCGCATGCCGTATTTGAAGCAGCGATGAAGGATCCTTGGCGGACCTTGAAGGATACATCGGCAAGAATGCTGCGGGGTATGACCGTACGGAAGATCCTCAACTACACATCCCTCTTAGGCACTTTATGCCAACTTGTCCCATGACCGACCACACTAGGCCGCATTGACAAGCCCTTGCGGACCCGGCCTCCGAAACTCTCGAAAGTCCACAGTAAAAATTTGCTGCACTCAATCCGAAAAATGCGATTTCCTTGACCAAAATCAAATGAAAGCGAAGAATATTAATATTCTCTTATTTTCTGATATGCTAAAATATTTAGTATTACAGCCTGTTCCTTATGAACCTCTGTAAATCTAATCATCATGCATCTTCAAGGAGGCAACAATGTTGAAAAAATCTATTCTTTACGTAGGCCTTTTCGCTGTACTTGGTTCATCTGCAGCAATTGCGGACTTTGAGGGAGATATCTCTCCCCGAGAGGCGTTTGAGCGGGCTAGCACCGAGGCGAATGTCTATATACTTGATGTGCGGAGCGGTCAGGAGTGGAAATGGGTAGGTCATCCGGGTCCAAACGGGCTGGCCGACAGCAAGGGTAAGGGTCTTTCTTTCAACTCCGGCGCCAAGCTGGAAGGAAAGGTCGTCAATATCGCTTACAAGGTAGACAACGGCACAGGGGGGCTGAAGGCTAACCTTTCTTTTAACACCGACGTAAACACCCAATTCAATACCGATGACACCTTGCTGGTCCTGTGTAAAAGTGGTGTACGCGCTTTAGCCGCAGCAGAAAACCTCGGTTTTCTCAATTACACGACCTACAGAATCGAACACGGTTTCCAGGGTGATAAGAACGATAATACGAAGGCGGGGCCCGATACACTTTATCGGGACGTCAACGGATGGGTGAATAGCAAGCTACCCTATAACGAAGAAAAGGAAGGCGCATATTACCCTGAGTAGAAGGTTCCCATCGATCGGTGCCCCTTAAGGAATCCAATCGTTTTACATGGAATAATTATTCACTATACCTTCTTTCAGGTGTTATGTGACGGCTACGGACCTACGGAGCGCTTTCAATTAATCAGCAGTTAACCGGGCGGAGCACGTTTTCGGATATGATAAAACCGATAAATGTGCTCCGCCTATTTTTTGACATGCCTCCCGTGCTGCCGAGTATCTCTTGGAGATACCGGCGTATTTATTCTAGAGGGCAAGGCGTGCGGAGACTTAGGAACGCAACGATGCCGGGGAAA
The DNA here is from genome assembly GCA_039714615.1 of Pseudomonadota bacterium. Taxonomy (GTDB): domain Bacteria; phylum Pseudomonadota; class Gammaproteobacteria; order JAAEPA01; family JAAEPA01; genus JAAEPA01. The sequence goes on from JBDLIZ010000529.1 coordinate 1,522, forward strand.
ACCGGAAGCTTTCGAGGATATGTTCGTCGTCAGGAATGATTGCTTATGGCCGACCACTGACGGTCAAGCGACTTGGATGGGTCTGTGACCACCGGAGGCCCGCAGTCGACCCGAAGTTGCCGTTTAGCATCCCCTAATATAACCAACCGCTGAACGGTGATTTCTGACCCATTCCAGCCGTTCACCCACAACGCTTACAGGGATCGCGGTTAGAAGCCCTTGTGTAAAAATTCCTAAGGAGTGCCTCATAAAGGGAAATCGTTTCTGGATTTGATTATGATCAAAGTTTCTTTCGAAAGGATAGGTATGGTGGCTCTCGATTCAACCGTGTGAACGAGCCCATGTCGGATATTTCCGACCCACACTAGCCGTTCGACCAGATTGAAGCGTAAGTCAGTTGCAAGTAGTTTCCACAAGACCAATGACCCTGCGAATTTGTTAGGTTCAAATTAACAGCCAAGATTGGAAAATAGTAACGCGCAGGTTGGCGTGAAATTGCTACCTTACCCAACAGTTCCTGTTCAATGCCGGCAAGCAACTAAATTTGTCAAGCTCGAGGCCGCATTGGCAAGGAAGCGAAGTGGGATGAACTGAGATTTGTAACATAAATACAAATTGGAGAAAATCATGCAGTACACAATCCACACCCTATCAGCGCTACTCCTAATAACGGCAACTCTGGTGTCTCAGGCAACCATCGCAGACTGGCAGGTGCCAGGGCCGACTGGCAGCGATCCCCAGAACATGGTGATTATCGTATCGGAGAATCCACGAAGCAATCCTGAACGGACATGTCTAGCGGTCACTCTCGCCAAGGCGCTGGCTAACAATCCCGTGCGGCCTCATAACGTTACGATATTCGCAACGCTCGACGGTTCGGCACTTGGCGTAGGGTCAGTGGTCAAAAACCCCCGCTTCAAGTGCGCGCAGTCAGATGGTAGCGAGATCTCTCTTCAAGGAGAATCTAGAACAGTTTTTGAACGATGACGACAATAATCTTGTGTTATGCTCCGTTTGCTACAAGGAGCGCTTTGGAGATAGGCCGCCCCGCTATGGCGTGCTCCCTGGGTCTGATGGAGTATCTCCGTTAGCCGTGATTGACGTCATTTCGAACGCAGACAAAGTAGTCGACTTCTAATTCTGATGCAACAAGCCAATGACTCGGTACCCTGAACAGGCGTGATAGCCACCTCTTGGGATACCAGTGCTGGTGGAGGTACATCACAACGGCAGAAGACAGGCAGCATTACCTGCCAGACGGCCCCGCTTAGGCGGGGCTTTCTTTACTGGTGGGTGTCCGGTGTTGGCCGACTGCCGCCTATTGCGCTGCAATATAATTGGTGGGCGCGTAAAGATATCTTCGTCGGGCGGGCGAGTGACAGGACCCGACCCCTATGCGTCATTCAAGCTGAATACCTGAATGACTAAAGACTGAGAAAAACGGTCATTAGCGAAGAGCTGAGCGTGCTGGGTTATACTGCGATCAGCAATTTGGAGTCCTGATTTGCTGATTAGAATTACGAGACACGGAGTGTTAAAAGCCAAGCAATAAAGAAGATGACACAAAGGCGCATGAGCAGCTGATTATCCAACGATACGGACCGCACGGGTCCTGATAGAGAGTGGAGGATAAATGATGGACGCGAAACTCGATCCAAGCTACATAATGCAAACAGCAACTGCCTTTTGGGCATCGAAGGTCTTGCTTACCGCAGTTGAACTCGACTTATTTTCTACGATTGGCGAGGGCGCAATGACCGCCTCACAACTTGGAGACGCACTTGGCTTGCATCCCCGTGGCACGTACGACTTCTTCGATGCATTGGTTGCGTTAAAGTTTCTGTATCGTGATGGCGATGGTCCGGATGGCAAATACAAGAACACCGCGGAGACATCCACATTTCTGAATAAGAAGAGTCCCACCTACATCGGTGGACTGCCAGAAATGCTGAACTCACGCCTGTTTGGCTTCTGGAATGATCTTGGCGTGGCCCTTAAAACCGGTAAGCCCCAGAATGAGATCAAGCATAATGGCAAGCCAATGTTCGAGGAACTTTACTCCGATGGCGCCAGGCTTGGAGAGTTTCTGAATGCGATGACGGGATTTCAAGCAGCCAATTTTCGGCAGTTGGCCGAGAAGTTTGACTTTTCCAAATATAAATCTGTGACCGATGTCGGTGGTGCGTTGGCGCTGTTGTCACGAATCGTAGCTACACAACATCAACATCTCACATTTAGCAGCTTTGACTTACCGGAAGTGGCACCGCACGCACAAAGGCAAATTGATGCAGCAGGAATGGCGGATCGAATCAAGGTGGTTGAAGGCGACTTCTTCAAGGATCATTTACCCAAGGCGGAGGTCGTCACAATGGGAAATATCTTACATGACTGGAATCTGGAAAAGAAAAAGGTACTTATCAAGAAGACCTATGATGCCTTGCCAGAGGGTGGTGCCTTTATTGCCATTGAAAATTTAATTGACGACGCACGACGTGAGAATGCATTTGGCTTGTTAATGTCACTCAATATGCTGATAGAGTTTGGTGATGCCTTTGACTATACAGGGGCGAACTTCCGCGAGTGGTGTGGCGAGGCTGGCTTTCAGCGATTCGAGTTCATTAATCTTTCCGGCCCGAGCAGCGCGGCTATCGCTTATAAGTAAGTAGCCATTCTGCAATGCACCCAAGTGGGCTGCCCCCTCTTGCCTTAAACATGAGGCGCGGAACGTCGACTGTTAACCCACCGCCAAACGGTTGCTTTAGCGATATAGCGGTCACTCATGTATCGTGGCTCAACCGGCTGCCATTGACCGACTACCGCCTATTGCGGTGCAATATAATTGGGGGCGCATAAAGATATCTTCGTCGGGCGGGCGAATGACAGGACCCGACCCTGTGCAGCCCTTCGCCTGAGGCAAGGCAATGTCTGCTTTATCGGTTTTTATCTACTACACAACCAAGCTGAAGGTAGACCATCAATTTGGGA
>JBDLIZ010000530.1:0-4492 GCA_039714615.1 Pseudomonadota bacterium
GGAATCTATTGCTGCCGCAATAATATCATTATGTGTGCGGGGGTCAGGTCTTACGGCCAGTGTCAGGAAATCAGGTTAACGTCGGGATCATTGCGCTGGTGACGCTTGATCACTGACGGTGACCTGGCCGTTCATGAGCATGGGCAGGAGCCAATCGCGGAGTTGGGTGAGTTGTTGGTTTTGTTGTTCCAGCAGTAAGTGCTTTTCGAATATTGATGCTAGCTTTTTGTCTAGTGTTTTTATCAAGCTAATTGGTGGCACAGATATTCTGCTCTGTTTCAGGTGGTCTTGAGTAATATGACCCATAGTGGTCTTTCGTTTTTCGGCCATCATTTTGAAGTGTTTAAGATAATTCAACAGTTCAAAATAATAGAATGATTTCGGGTATTCGGACGACGTTACTTTGAATATGTGCTGATTTAGTGCACCTTTTCCTTTTGACCATATTTGTACTTCTAATGTTGCTGACCATGAAAAAAGCACGTCGCCATTGTTTACAATTGCTTCTTTTGGAATGTTTGGGCTGGCCTTTTCCGTTTTATCCGAAAACCCTTCGGACATTTCTTTGATCTTAATAACTGGAAGGTATTCATCAGCTTCTGGCCGATGGCGCTGCATGGCAAGACCATTAAAATAATTGGCGATATGCCACAATGAGTTATCGCTCCACCTGTGCATGGCGAATTGTAACTCAAGCGGCGACCGGAAGTTGGAATAGACCTCCGCAATGCTTTTCCCAAGCGTAGCTGTTTAGCGGAGCGGGTTGCGTGACTCTGTCACCGCTGATTTCAGCGGGCGTGTTTCCGTCCATAGACGCATGTGTACGCGAATGATTGTAATAATCTTTGAAAAGTTCCAGCTTCCGCTCCAAATCGACCACATTCCAGAATAAGGTGTGGTCAAGAAACTCCCGGCGAATGGTTCCGATAAGTCGCTCAATGAAAGGATGCGAGCGGGGCGTATAGGGAATGCTTTTGAGTTCATCGACTTCCAGAATGCGAAGATTTGCAGTCCATTGGTGGTAAGTGAACAGGGGATCGTTGTCAGTGCTGAGATATTTCGGAACACCCTTGGTTGAGATGGCTGTATTAAATATTCGACATAAGGCTACACCGTCCACATCAGTGGTGTGCACGCCAAAGCCGATGATGCGACGCGTGAACTGGTCCATCACCACCAGCACCCAATGGCTTTTGAGGCGAATCGACTCACATCGGAACAGGTCGACACTCCAAAGGCTATCCTTCATATGACCGATAAACGTCAGCCAGGAAGGGTCGTGACCGGAATCGGGTCCTGGTCGGTAGTGCTTTTCAAGCACGCGCCTGACAACGTCTTTGTCGATGTCTACCCCGAATACTTTGTTGATTTCCTGCGCTATACGGGGACAGCCAAACCGTGAATTTCGTCTTTTCATTTCGACGATGGCTTCTATGAGTTCCTGTGAAGGACCTTTTGGACCTGGTTTTGCTTTTCTGCCAGATGAATATAGCAGTCGATACTTGCGTCTCTTGAGCATGTCGTGAAAGTGCAAGAGCGTCGAGGGCCTGAGAATGACCGCTGCGCGTTGAACGTGGTGTAGATTGAGAAACAGAGACCAGAAGCCAAGCAGTATCCGGTCAATGGGCGTCAGATTGGGAGCACGTTGCCGCGACCGATTAATGATCAGGAGTTGCTGTTTCATGAGAAGGCTGTCGGCGACGATCGCCTTGGCCCCGCCTGGTCCAAGCAGTTTGGCGATTGTTGCCAACAAGTGTGCAAGCATCAGCAGCAGGTTCTTCATGGGAGGGTAGAGTAGGGAAGGTTGCTTTCGGGAACAAGACTGTCTAAGTGTTCGTATTCAGGCGATAATTAACAATTCGCCAGCCACACCATAACCTTAGCTCCCCGAAAAAGGCTGCTTGTGGTCGTCAACCTGGGACTGATTTGGAGATACTTTCACCGTGTGCGTATCTCATCTGCATGTCATTCGGTGATTCTGGAGGCAGTAGGACCGTGGTAGCGAGACCGGTCCGCAGGCGGGCGTGGTAGCAAGGAAACTGCCGGCGTGGGTTGTCATTTACGGTTCCTGTTATTACGTAAGAGGGAGACCCTCGTCGCGCCAGCGCAGGAACCCCCCCGAGATATTGGCGACCTTTTCGATCCCGGCATTTTGCAGGATAGATACCGCCATCGCGGAACGGCGGCCGGAACGGCAGAAAGTCACAACGGGTTTGTTACGCGGGATTTCGCTGATGCGATCGCGCAGCTTCCCCAGCGGCACGACTTGAGCATGCGGAATCTTTGCCTCTCCGATTACGGTTTCCTCGATGTCGCGCACATCCAGCAGGTGCACACTAGCCTGGTTGTTGGCGACCCACTCCGGCTCCACCTCCGGAACGCCTGCAAACGTCATACGCACAGGCGCCCAGTCGGGTTCGGCAGGAAGTTTTCCTTGTTCCGGCTTGCCACTGACCATATTTGCGGGCAGCGCGATATCGATCTGCTTTGGATGCGGCAGCCGCATCTCGTTCATGTAACTGACGAAATCGGACTTATTCGCACCGCCGCCAATTCGCGAATTGAAGGCATTTTCCTCTGCAACGGAGCTGACCGTCCGGCCAGAGTAGTCATGCCCCGGATAAAGCAGGCAGTTATCGGGCAATGAGAAGATCTGCTCGGTAATCGATTCGAACAGTGTGCCTGCGTCTCCCTGCTGGAAGTCAGTTCGCCCACAGCCGCGAATCAGCAGCGCATCACCCGTAAAGGCCATGTGATGGTCGCCAAGTACATAGGTCAGGCAGCCGTTTGTATGACCCGGTGTCGCCCGTACTTCAAGACGATGCTTGCCAAACGGAATCCTGTCCCCGTGTGTGAATTCGACGTCGACGTTATCTGCACCGACGATCGCAGCCAAGCCGACCTCGCAGCCGGTCTTCTGTGCCATCAGCCAGGAGCCCGTCACATGATCCGCATGGCAGTGGGTGTCGATCGAATACAGAAGTTTCAGGCCGAGCTCGTTAACCAACGCAAGATCGCGGTTTACCTGTTCGAACACGGGATCCATAATAACCGCCTCCAGGGTATCCTCGTCAGCAAGGACGTAGGTATAGGTTGATGACGTGGCATCATAATGCTGGCGAAAAATCATGGTATTTTCCTTTTGCTACTCCGGTGTACCAGAGAATACTTCCAGAAACAGGCCTATTCAATGTGTCGGGACACTACACAGTAGTTGTTGGGCCTGTGTTGAGCTTTATTGTTCCTGCGAGCAGGTTCTGGCCGTAGGTGTGAGTACTGATTGCTGGGCGTGAACGGCAACAATTGCTGCATTGACGACCTGCAATTAATCCCCGGGAACGGTGAGTGTTAATTTGTACCGAAGCTTGACCCAATAGAGCCATATATTTGCATTCTGCTCTAACCCATCTAAGCCGAGTGCATTTATTTTGAACCAAACACTTGCGTCGTTCTTGGCGGTACATTTTTCGATGCAAATGGTGGGTCATATTTGGATGCAAATTAACACCCGGCGGGGACATTTTGCCGTCAACCGTCCGCTCCCGCCTGGGCGCCGCAGAGAAATTGGCACCAGGGTATGGTGAACGGCCCCCAGGATATGGGCATAATGGAGCGGGTGATAAGTTGTGAGTCGGTAAACCCTTACTCTTACCTGGGGTTTACTGGTACCTTCATCGGGAACAACAGCACACTGGGGCAGGCAATGATCAACGGCGGGCATGTACACATCCATCAGTTCAAACCGGATGGCGCGGTGGTGGATGCCGCGGCTCTCGTCCAGTTCCAGCAGCACTGGGCCACTTACGGAAAGCTTGTCTCGAAAAACTCACTCTCACACCGCGAGGTGACAGATTTACTGCACTCCACTCTCTCCGAACGATTTACTTCGCCCTTCAACTTTCTCGACATCGCATGTGGCGATGCGAGTCTCATGCCGGAGGCCTTGCATAAGGTCCCGGTCCGACACTACCACGGCATCGACCTGTCGCAGCCGGCGCTGGAGTTGGCTGCGGCCAACCTGGCCGAACTGCCTTGCGAGGTCGATCTCGACCACCGGGACTTTTTCGAGGCGTTGGCGCGCCGCACCGAGCACGCGGACGTTGCCTGGTGCAGCCTGTCGATCCACCACCTGGCGACGGACAACAAACTCGACGTGCTGAGGGCAATCCACGACGCACTGGGACAAGACGGTATCTTCCTCCTCTATGAGCCGGCCTGCGGCAATGGCGAAGACCGCGAGGCTTACCTGGAACGCTTCCGGCAGACCAACTTCCGGCTATGGGACTATCTGAGCAAGCCGGAGTGGGACCAGATATGGGAGCACGTGTCGACCTGTGACTTCCCGGAGGATGCCGACCAGTGGCTTGAGCTCGGCCGCGCTGCAGGCTTCGGCTCGGTCCGGCAGGTGTTCGCCGATCCGACGGATTTCTACCGCCTCTTCCGCTTCGATGCATGAGGGGATTTAGTGGACGAAGCGACCTGATGCCTCTTC
>JBDLIZ010000531.1:0-4490 GCA_039714615.1 Pseudomonadota bacterium
GCGTCGTAAAAGGGCCATAGAGGGGTATCGAAAGTTCATCCTGGAAGGGAGGAGGGCATCCAGTTCCTTGAAAGATGCGCGCTACCCGCTATTGCTTGGAGATGAGGCCTTCGTGGAGCGGCATCGCGCAAAGACAAAACCGCAGGCACTCCGAGAGGTCTCGAAGGCTCACCGAAGGTCGTTGGCGTTGCCACTGGCGGAATATTAACAACGGTATGGCCAATGTCAGGAGACGATGGCTCGCGCCTACCTTTCCGGAGCGTATACGATGAGAGAAATAGGTGAGTACTTTGGTGTGCACTACATGACTGTCAGCCGGGCAGTTCGATGGTTTGAGGCCGAGAAGACTTGATTATTGGAATGTTAGAATTGCCCCCCCTTTCACTTCTCAAGGCAAAGGGAATAGAGGATAGCTGGGAAACGCTACGAGGCAAGATGGAAAACCAGCAGCGTGTCACGGTGGCACTTGAGTGTGAAGATGAAATAACTGTCCATCTTCGCAAACCCACCCAGGCGGAACCGGAACAGAAACGGATTTACGATGCCCTTGGTGCTTCATCTTGGCCGGGAGGGTCTCAAAAAACATTCATAGGATTAGAGAAACTGAGACACAGAAAAAATCTGTAGTGCCATAACGATCACCAATCAACAGCTAGCATGCTGTTTTATAAATAGATATTGTTTAGAGTCCCCAAAGATTGAGTTAGAATGTTCAATAGTTTCAATACCTAAATCAACATCTAAGTCTGGCCAATAAAAGTAACCCGGAGGGTGTTCATTAACAATGAGCAAGAACAAAATGTCGTCTCAATCCATCGGCCAAAGGCTCGTCTCCGGATTAACCTCTGCTCAAACCGCCCGATTGTTGGATGTGGTTTTTACGCTTTGGGACGCATCCAAGATGGATAAACTACTAACAAAAATCGATCAAGACACGGCTGTTACACTGTCCCGATTACTGAAATCTAATCCAGAAGGTTCGCTTGGACCTGTCGTCTCCAGTGAGAAATATGCTGAACAATGGCGACAATTATGGTGGGACTGGAATGCTGTCATTATGGAAGTGGGGGACGAAGAGGGCGAATACGTAGAACAGGACGCCGATTGGGAACCTCCCTATTTTGACGGCACAGCAGTTGCCGAAGATCTGGAGAAAATCGCGTTAAGGATGTTGCCTATGGTGGAGAAGGTATACGCTTCAGGTATCGAGGAAGCTGATGTATTCAGCGGGGCCTTCGAGGAGCTGGAGGCCGCCATCGATGGCTACCCCGAATGGATGGGGGCCGAAGAGAGTGAATGTTACCTGGAACCGACTAGTACACAGTGTTTATTTAAATGGGAGTGGTTGTTGGCAAGCGATAAACCGAATCCGGCGACCACCTTTGTTGAACGCATCTATGACATTAAAAATACATTGAAGACTGTTGGTTGGAATCGGGAAACCTTTGTCGATTTCTTCATGGAGCTGCCCGAGAAATCGCAAAAACAGATCTATGATCACCTCATTTCACACAGAGATGATGCCCGCTGGGAGCGAGTATTGAATTCGACCTATTCCAGCTGGTCCGAGATCTATCAGGCATATTCCGCCTCCTTCAATCCCCAAGCCTATCTGGACAACTGCCGTAGATTACTGAGTCAGGACTGGAAATACGGACAGCCACTCATAGATGATGCACTGGCAAGGAAGGATCATGCAAATGCAGCCAAATTTTTACAACAGACGCTTACCGGGTATGTGAATAGGTACCGTCGCAAGACAGAGGACTGGCAACCCAAAAAAGACCTCCTGATTACCGCCTCGATATACTATCATCCTGCTTCTAAGACTGAGATTATCCAACTCTTGAAAAATTGGATCGAAGTGGCCGACTACTTGAATCAGGACGAAAGGGCCGCTGCTTTAAGATTACAACTCGTGATCTATGAAAATCCGTACCGCTGGGACACCGTCGCTCAGGTTTTTCGCGAGCAGGAGTGCAAGTTCCCCACATTGGCAAATCATCTGATCGCAATATGGCAAACTTATACGCAGGATGCCAGTGTAAGCAGACATTATGAGCAATCTGAAGATCATCAGGATTCCTGGTTGATGTGGCTCCTGCAAGCCGGTTTGGATCAAACCAAAGGGGAGAGCTGGTGGGCACCCAAGATGAAGGATTGGTTAATCCACCTCTGCCAGAATGCGGTTCAATTCAAAGAACAAGGGGAGTGGATTTCCATGTTAACAGGGGATATCGCTGAGCTAAGTCCACTGTCCAAACAATATCCCAATTTGCTCGAGCAGATTCAGCCCGTTAAATACGGGCAAGGAGAACTCGCTGCCAGTCGTAGACAATGGCTGAAAAATATGCACGGCGAGCAGCTAGTACCCGCGCTCATGGACGCTTGGAAACAAAATGTGGCGGCGCTTGTGCCTGATCCATCGGCTGCTAGTAAATCCAACTATAATGAACATGCCTGCTGGTTGGGGGTTGTCCAAGAACTCCACCCAGCCGCTTATCAGCAGATTCTAACTCACTGGCAAACGACTCATAAGCGGCGTCGAAATTTATGGAAGGCGCTAACAAAGCAAGGCCTTACATAGTGCCTGAATAAAAACGGCTCTCTGGTAGTTTGCGTGGCGAAATCGGGGGTTGTGTCCCCCGATTAGCCCCGGAAGATACAAAAATCGTATCAAACAGGTACGCCATTAGGAAATGATTATTTTCGTGAAAAGATTGAGCGAAAGCTAAAGTGCAAGGTAGGGCAGGATCGGACCGGCGTGGCAGGCCATCTAAAAGGGCTCTGACCCCTAAAATATTAATATTCCTTAATATTCTTCGCGATATAGCAATTCGGCAGAAGCTTAGAGATACTGTGAATGCAGCATGAATTTTCACTTGAGAGGCGGATAGCTCATTTAGTCATAAAGCTACGATATTTCTTAACCATACTCACATACAATAATCGGAAAAGGTGAATGCCGATGACTATAAGGTTCAAAAAGCCGCCAATAAATGAAGTTGTGATGTCAACCTATTTTAACCCACTGATACATGGGTTACGGAATGAGCATATTGGTCTATTTTGGCATTCTGTCAAAGAAACTTTTCCATATGTATCTCAGCACCCCCCTGTCGGAGGTATGGATATCACGATGGGACAGGATATTTTTCCAATGCCTAGGTATTGGATGATTGCTGCTGATGACATAAACCTTATCCAGATCCAAAAAAATGCTTTCATGTTTAACTGGCGTCGCCGTGAAGATGATTATCCACACTATGACACTATGACACTATGACAACTTGAAGCCTGTTTTTGACAAATATTATTCTGTCTTTAGAGACTTTATACTGTCAGAAACAGGCACAAAAGATCTCAAGGTAGATGTTTGTGAACTAACATACATAAACACAATAGAATCGTGTGATTACTGGTCTAGCCCTAGGGATACGGGTAATGTGATTCCATCCTTTTCAATTCCAGACATAGGCGTAACGCCGAAAGTAGAATCGGGATACAATTGCGCTTTCGTATATGTACTTGCTGAAGACCTTCAATTGCGCGTATCCGTACGCAATGCACAATCTGTGCAAACTCCTGAAAACCCCATTCTTGTACTTGAAATCCGTGCATCTGGGCGGATTGGTTCGGCAAACAAATCTGTCGCTGATAGCTGGTTTGACCGTGGCCACCAAGCCATCATTGATTGCTTCGTTCGGATGACGAACCCTAAGGTACAGAATAAATTCTGGAAATCCAAGGAGAGTTCAGCATGATCCCCCTTGCTTTACCCGATGACGCCGCTGGCATGCATGCTTACACGCCTCCGGCGATTGTGGAGCAGCAGGAATCGGCTTCAACGTCTTCCCCAGCTGACTTTATCCCCATTCGTACCGATTTGGGGTCGAGGACTAGAGCGTCTGAAGAAGCAGAGTCGGTCGATATTGCGGCCTTTACTACAAGGAAGTTTGTAGATCTCGTTGATGCAATTGGTGAGTTGACGAGAGAAATTTCTAAAAAGGTAGCGATTACTCGGCAGGCTAAAGCTGCTTATAGGGAGCGGATAGCTGAGCTCATTACGGATGCCGCCATTGATGGAATTACGCTGAACAAGGCATCCGAGCGCGATTTTTGGACTTTTTTAAAGGATTTAGATTTTTTCTGGAAGGGTAATTTATTTCTTTTAGACAATGGGAATATTCGCGCTGTGTGGAAAAGCAAAACAGGAGATCAGATTGGGGTTCAGTTTTTTGGAAACGGAACCGTTCAATATGTCATATTCAAGTACAGGCCCAGGGCAAACAGTGTATTTCGTGTCGCTGGGCGCGATACCATTGACGGTGTCTGGCGTCAGTTGGCAGCGTTTGAACTTGATGATCTTATAAATCCATGAGAGGCGATTTTCTACCAGATGACGATAACATCGTGCGCAACGCTCGGTCTGGCTTAATGGAAGATAGGGAAGTTGCCGGGGGAGCATTCGTTTTAAGAGAAGGAGAGCC
>JBDLIZ010000532.1:0-4487 GCA_039714615.1 Pseudomonadota bacterium
CGTTTTCGTCAATACCGCCTCATAACCTTTCTGCTTCAGTTCTTTCACTTCACCAGCACGCACCTCGTCAATCGCTTTGCTCAGGTGTGCCATGATATGAAAACGATCCAGGATGTTGATGGCATTCCCAGCCTTCCTGGCAATCACCTTCAGATACGGCTTCCACATATCACTGCAGACAAAATTCAGCGATTGACTCCGCTCTTTACCGAACCAGCGGAAGAAGCGTAGCAACGTCCTGACCGTGCGCTTCTCACCGACCCACAGCAATCGCTTACAGTGGCTATCGATCTGGTATACCAGCGTCAAGTACCGGTGACCTCGTTACCAGGCGATCTCGTCAACGCCGATGGCCTTAACACCCGACAGGTCCTGATGCTCCCGTCCCCAGACACAGCCCGCTCCACCGAGCAGAATACATGGTCCCAGGTCGTGCGGAACGCCTCTGCCACCTCTTTCCAGCTCAGCCGCTTCGCCCAACCTGCCAAAAACCAGGCATACGCCTCTGTCAGCCGGTGTTTGCCCGACACCCAGGGCATCCGTTCTACCCGAACACCACAACCAGGACAATCAACTCGGCGCGGTGCATAGCGAAAAAACACCTTATGCCCCCACATCGGGATAAACTCGAACAGCCGCTCCGGCGACCGATCGTACCCTGGCCTTTTATGCCCACAACCACTGCATACCGGGCGACTATTCGACCGAGGCTGTATTTCAACTTCCAGTGTCGGTACCGGTGCACCTTCCACTAATCGTACTGCTCCGTACACAAATGATTTGAATTTCTGGATCCGATTGAGGATAGTCTTGATCTGCATCCTGTTCCTTTTTCTCTGTCAGACGGTTAGTTCGCACTTCCATCTTCTCAGAGTGGGGGCAGGATGCTCTACCCTTCAATTTCCAGAAAACTATCTCTATTCCTTCAAATTCGCTATATTTTTACCCACTAATTTTTCCGAAGAGCCATCTTTATTTAGTGCTTGCTCGAGCTTGCCGATATAGGCAAGCCTCTCTTGTTCCTGCTGGAGTTGCAGCGCCGTTTCCCTGAGCCTTTCGTCGACGAATTCGGCGGATGCGCCGCCAAACGTGAATTTTGATATTCTTCGACTGATCACAAAAAACAGAATTGCTGGCAAAATAAGCAGGGCGGTCAAAAACTCGCCGTGTTTTATTTCAAGAAATTCTTGCGCCAGCCAGGAAAGGAATAAGGAGCCCGCAACCAAGACGAAAACCAGCTTGGCTGATATGATATCGTTCTTCAAGGAGTTGTCGGATTTACGCTGATTCATTGACATGCCGGGCGTTGAACATCCGAGTTCCGACAGACGATAGCTTGAGCCGACACTTGGTGTCAACTTTGAGCTCATCCGGCACCCGGGCGATTGCATAGTAAGTCCAAAGCAACAGATATAGGCGGTAGGGTCGAAGATTGGCGTGGTAATCCGTTAGGTGAACCCTTGTCTGTATCCGGAGTTTCCTCCTTCGCGCCCGGTTAGGGTTCACCGTGATTCCGTTTCCAGCCCCCCGTGGTGCGCAAAAATAGAATTTTGTTGTTTGTAAAGACATTATTACCATCGAATCGCTCAACAAATTGCAAGGCATTCGGAATCAACCTCGATAAAGAAGTGGTGCGGCGTGGTAGGGTCGATTCGTCGTGAATTCCTCGACCACATCTTCTTTTGGAATGTACGCGGTCTTGAGAAAAAACTGACGGCCTTTAGCCAATACTACAACCAGAATCGGGTTCATCAATCACTGGCCGGAGACACACCAGCGATTGTTAGCGGTGATTCTCGGACTTAACTAATTCCGGTGGGAATCTCACTGCAGCGGATTATACCAGTTGCACGTAGCAGCCTGAACAACAATTCGCCACACACAGCGAAATTTTATGTTAGTTTTGCAATTATCTCCCAGCTATCAATTTGACCCGCATCCAGATTCCAGGTATCCACTACACGCAAACGCCAAGTACCCGCTATTGGTTGTCCCGCCAATTGCACTATAGCCAATACGTTGTCGGCACCAAATACACGGTCGAGATTCTGGCTTGCACCACCCTCATGATTCTGTAGGTTCACCGACATGCCATTCGGGGTAATAAGATCAATGCGAAGGTCACCGATGTATGTATGTGTCATAACTACTTTCACACGGAAATCGGATATTGTGCCACTATGTTGAACTTCGATCTGACTAAAAACCGGGTCGCTAGTATCCGGAACAGGGATTGGAACGTCTGTGGCTGCAAATCTGCCTGTTTCTTCAGCATCAGCCAATACTGTCGCTTGGGACACAGCTGCTGCGGCATCGACTCTTCCATGGCCATACCATAGGCTGAATCCATCTCCATTAAAGTCTCCTGGTTGATTTACCAGCGTATCAGATTCTATGTGTACATCTTTGCTGGCAGTTTGTTCGATCACGTCACGCACTTGCCTGGCTGTAAGCGTATTATTGCGAGATAGCACCAAACCACAAACTCCTGCCACAGTCGGAGTTGCACTCGATGTTCCACCAAAACTCCCGGTGAAGCGTGAACCACTGGTAAAGTCGGTACCTTCACCAAAACCCTCATTGTCCGTTGTCCATATCCCTCGGCCTGGTACACTAAAAATATCTAAGTCGTGGAAATTATTTGATGGCGCACAAACATTGATCTCGTTTCCCCAAGAGGAATAGGCAGAGCGTTTATTTTCCGAGGTGATTGCGCTGACGGTAATTACGTCTTGGTGTGCGGCTAGCCATCTATCTATGGGCCCCGAGTAACTAGAGATCGATCCGAAGCTGTTCCGATACTCATACGTATCAGTATTGGCAAGTTCTTTTACAGGACAATTGTTGTTACCTGCCGCAACACAGATCACGAGCCCCTTCCCTCGTTTCCCGCCATGCTCCGCTAATTCACTCACTTTATCATGAAGCACACTAGCCATTGGTGCATTCGCGGGGCCGTAGCCCCATGAGCAGGAAACAATGTCCGCCAGCGGTGAAATTCGTTCAAACATCCTAGCCAATTGCGCATCACTCAAGGCAAGCGGAAATCGAACCGGCAAATATTTGCATCCTGGTGCAACACCTAACGTGCCGATGCCATTGTGTTCCGCCACAGCGACGCCGGAGCACGGAGTACCGTGGTAGTCGCCAGGCTGGGGCAAAACATTTTCATCAAACGACAGATCAACACCATTTGTGTGAGGGGTCACATTGAGTGCGCCTCCTAATTTATCCGGCCCCTGAAAGTCAGGATGAGTGATGTCGTGACCATCATCGGCAACGGCAATCACAACATCCCGGCTACCTAGTGTTATCTCCCACGCATCAGGTGCACGGATGTCAGTACCTGCAACCAGTTCGAACGCGTCATTCGGTGCATGCAAATGCCACTGGTTGGAAAACAACGGATCTGTTGGGATGAAACTGAAACGCTGTAGATTACGTACGACGTTAGGCTCTGCAGATTCAACGATTGGGTTGGCTGCCGCATTGTTTGCACTCTTTATTGGATTCTTGCCGGTGGCATTAGTTACCCGGACGAGATACGTATGGTCATCATACGTATCAGCAATTTGCAGATTTTCCGCTTTCACGTAATTTTCGATTTCGTCTCTTGTCGTTGACGGTTTAAATTTTAGGAAAAACGTATCGGTAATGAGCACTTCGTCGCTTGGTTGACCTTTCGTGTGGTAAACGTGGTGAACAACATGATTTTCCCTAAGCTTGTCCATTGCCGCGTCTCTATCGTCAACCATTTCCATCCGAACTAGTCCTGAACCCACCAGTTGTGGTTTACGGATGGTTACCCTGGATGCAGCGGCTGCCGCCTCAACTTCTGCGATATTCTCTGCCTGGACAGTGGCAGCTACCGCGCCTTGTTCGATTTCTATTTTGCGTCCGCCCTGCCAGTAATAGTTGTTTCCCGACATGAGTCTCTCCTTATCTTTTACCAACTTAAGATTCGCGGTATGTTCTAGCTAACGGTTTTTTGCATATCCATATCAATCTTGACTGAATTCAGACAGAACATGCACCCTTTTCCATAAGTTTATTGGGGTTTTCCCCGACTTCACGGACACATTCATTTAGGCCGATAATGGGCTTGGAGGTGTGTCATGTCAAAACGCAGAGAATACTCACCGGAGTTTAAGCGGGATTGTAATCCCCCCTGAAAATAGAGGTACCCAGAAGTAGAAGTTCCCTGGACTGTAATCGAGAGATTCTCTGCGAAAAAAAGTCACGCTCCATCACCTGACTGCAAGTACCGTCGACCATCGGATTTTTCGTCCAGAATCAGGTGTGAATTCAACTGCGGAACCCAATCCCCACAAAATCCCCACAATCAGATCTTCCTGAAATAACAAGATGAAATAACTAACTGATTAAAACACTACTGTCCGGTTAAGTTATCAAACAAATTCAGTTGGTTATCCATATCGCACTCTTCGGTTTTGTAATCACAGTTTGCAAGCATTTGTTCCAAAGGA
>JBDLIZ010000533.1:0-4486 GCA_039714615.1 Pseudomonadota bacterium
GTCCTGTAGAGATAAAGTCCACTTTGAGTTACCTATTTCGAGGTTCTACGTAGAACCAAACGCCAGGTTCTACACACAATAACCACATTCAAAAATATAACGATCAATAATAATACTCTATTAATCAATAAGATATAATATTCACTCTTCTTGAAATCAAACTTACGCACTTGTCCGGCGTCGGACATATTGCAATGCTCTACTCTGCTTTATAAAAAAAACCCAGCAAGCGCCGATTGATTGCAGCGCGGATTATCGTGGATTGATTTGCATTCAGGCTCGGATTTTCCATCAAAATTCGGCGAGCCTCTAGATTCATTTTGGCAACAACTTCACTCGGTACACTGAAGACATCCTGTGTATCAGGCTTTACCAGGATCTCAGATAAAAGCGCTCCTTCCCAACCTTCCTTACTAAGCAAAGAAAGGATAGCCTCAACCACCCATTTGCTCTTTTGCCGCATGTTGTATCCATCGTTCAGAATCTGAGCAGGCAATGTCTTCTTCAACTTTGAAGGCATCTTGACCGTCACTTTCTTAATTTTAGCTGCCACTTTAAGCGGCTTTGGTCTTTGGTCACCCATGCTTCTCTTCCCAATACTTCATGAATTCAGTGAATGCCTTTTTGACCTCCTTGGGCTTGCTCCAGTCAATTTGATCAAATCGCTTACGTTCTGCTTCTTCCACATTCTCGAGTACCAAATTGCGTATTGCATGAAGATTGCTGCTCACACCCAAGGAGACTCTATGCTTAATGTCCGGCGTCGGACGCTTTTCGAACCATGCACGAAAAATCGACTCACGATGAGCAGCTTCAGCTGCCGCAATTTCAGTCAACCTCTTCAAGGAAGTTTCACTCAAAAGAACCATCTCAACAACCTTATGCACCCACTTATCTTTCCTGGCCTTAACAACCTTTACCCACTCGTAAGCCTGGGATCGACTCAGACCCAGCGTGTCTACCAGATCCCGCCACTCGACTTCTCGCCCCCTACCCTCCATCTTATCCGCGTACTTAATTAACCAGCGAAGCTTGTCAGCGATAGGAAGTTCGGTTCTCTGAACGTTATCTGCCATGCCAATACGCTCAACGGTGATTTCGTCCGGCTTGCGTGAAAACACCTTCACAGCTATTCGCTCTGCCACCAAAAGCGATCGGTCAGGCACAGCATTTATTTCAACATCATGTCGAGGCACATCATCCGACCCGATTGTTGTGCAGATATGGAACAAAGCAAAGACGCTTGCCATTGTCCGGCGCTGTCCCCCTAGAAGCTGAACTCTTTTACCGGGCAAAGCATAAGCCAGAGGAGCATTCAGCATACCGAATTCCTTTAAGCTCATTGCAAGCCCTATGATCCCCTCCAGTTCATCTTTCTTTTGCTCTACGAATTCATCTGTTGAATCAACACTGCCCCGACAAACATCTTCCATCGTTAAATAAAATGTTCGTGGCTGATTTTCCCAAAGATGGATATTGGCGATCGGTACATGCCGAACTTCATACTCATGTGTTTCAGCAGATTCCGCGGCTGCAACCTGCGCAGCCACCTTATCGATTGTGCCCGGTTGAACACCCCGCCTTAACATGCCCGGTTTTTTCTTCTTACTTGCCAGCATGCCTGGCTTCTTTTCATTCATTCGAAGATCCTCCTGTAGATGACCTCGCAAAACTGTTCGGCCTCAATACGTGCTGGCGTGTTTTCATGCATATCAAACAATGAACGCGGATTTGCATAGGTAGAGGAACTATTTGCATAGGTCTGCAGATAACGCATGGCCGGACTGATCAACTTATCGCCGAGCACCTTGTTCTGCTCAAGAGATTCTAGCGTTCTCCTTTGTGCCGCTGAATGCACGTCATACTTCGTCGGGAGAATGCCAACAAGGTGTAACTTGTCGCCGATTCTGGCTTGATTCTCTGCCTGCCACAACTGTGCCATGTCTGCCATTCCAGCGACGGAATCTTCCTGCATCTCGGTGGGAATCAGCAGATGCGTAGCTGCTCGCGCTGCTGATGCTGTCAATGCAGATGTTTGGGGAGGAGTATCAATAATGGCTACGTCAAATTCTTCCTGATAGAAATCCAAGGACAACATATCTCGCATGTGTCCAATAACGGCTTCCTCGATATCGTTTTTCTCCACCTGTTCGAGAAATGCCATAAGCTCCCGTTTGTGCGCGGGAATAAACTTAAGATTCGAAAAATCTGTTGGATAAGGTTCAACATAGCCCAATCGAAAAAATTCAGCTATTGACCAATAGCCTGGCGGGGCATATGCAAGTTCATCCCAAGTAGGATCTTTTGGATCGAAAGCCGGATGTTGGGGTGGGGCGCCACCATCAGATTCCATCTGAACAAACCTTGCTGAGAAATTACATTGAGGATCTATATCGATCCCAAGAACCCTGGTACCTTTGCGGACACAGTACTCAGCTAACAGCTTAGATAAAGTCGTTTTGGCAACTCCACCTTTGTGGTTACCTATGGTCAGAACCTTCAGTCGAGAATAGTCCGACGTCGGACGATCAACTGTATGATCCATGAATTTCGCTCCTTAATTGACGTAATTCGTGTTCATTGTCCGACGCCGGACAGTTCGTACTCTCTCGTTATGAGTATCCTGAAGCGGGAAGTGTCCGGCGTCGGACATCGATTATTCTTAACTATACCAGGATCTTGATAGTACCATGCAATTTATAGTATCGTACTGCCAATAACTAGTATACTATTAATCAAAATAACACTAGATCTTGTATTGCTTAAAACTATTTATTATTAATCCAAGACATACTGTTTAAATCAGCAATGATAGAGGGTGAGGGTAGTGTATAGCCGAACAATGAAGTTTCTCGAAAAGCGCACCACTGAAGCACAGAAAAAAATAACGGACCAAACTACGATGGTTAAGGAATGCGCCACCGAGCGGGAATCGCTTGAAACAGAAATTTTAGAGCTTGAGGCGCCAAACGAAACATCGCCCTCTGTAAAAAATCGCAAAAAAGGAATCGGACGAAAAATTGTAAAGGCTGCTGACAATAAACTACTACAAGGCGAACAATTGGGTCTTTTCACATCATTCCCAATATCGGACAAAAATTCGATACCAACACTACTCGCTCGGCTCCCCATTTTTATTCCCGTACCAGCAAGCAAACAGGCCAAGCTACTTGATCTGGATTTATCGTATCCGTTCAAAACACCTTTTGGTCGTGGTCGCCGATTTGGTCCACCAGTGACGATCGAAGATGAAGACGTATTATTTTCGATGTTACAGTTGTCCGAGCGTCGACTGATAGGGAAGGGGACTCGCTTGCCGATTCCTCTAGAAAATGACCAGTGGTTACGAGACGAAAACGGAAATCTCACGGTTCAAGTAACAATTGCTACGGTAGGTCAAATCAACAATGAAATTGGTTGGAGTAGGTCAGGGAAGAACTACAAAAAGACATTGGCCTCGATCAAACGTCTTGCTCACGTTAGCATAGAACTCGAGACACGCAGGAAAGACACTTACCTTGGAGAATCATGGAACGGTGAAAATATACGCCTGGTTGATATCAAGTGGCGTGCATACGAGGAAGAAGGACTGGTCTTTGCTCAATTCTCCCCAATCATGGTCAAGTGGCTAAGAGAGCAGGCTACGTACTATAACTGGTCAGTCCGGCGCCAGTTAAAATCATCGAATGGTCGGGCCTTACACAGGTTCCTTAGTACACAGGGCAAACATTACCGAGCTGAATTGGATTACATCGCTGATGCTATCGAATGGGATGGCGACCGTGACCGTATTCGCCCACGTATGGAAGCTGTAATGCGTCAATTACGTGACAATCTGGATTGGTGCGATTACGAGATCACAGGCACGGGCAGAACAACACCTTTCATCCTTGAATTTTGGCGCCGGCGCACGTAAACCACTCACATATTTCTCATTATTCCTATTCCCCATGTTGCGTACCAACGCTACATGAACCACAACTATCCGCTAGTATGGACCTGTAAAGTATCTTCATTGTCCAGTATTGGACATACTATTTTACCCGCTTCCACCTATTGATCGTCTTCCCAGTAAACCTGCGTACCAACGCTACATGAACACGTGATGCGCATTATTTTCCTCTTCATTTCAACAGCTTAGCTATATCTTTATATATACTGAAATGCAGTCTTGCACTACTTTGCGGTTTTAAGCAAGGAAAGTCCGGCGTCGAACAAGACTCAAATGCCTTTTCTGGCATATTCAAAACTAATTCATTCATATCCAGTCACATCTTGCGTACCATCTCTACATGAATAGCCAGCAACCACGTCTAAATATGCCTGCATAGATATCTTTTTGCGTACCATCGCTACATGAACTACGAATTATTCGGTAGTAATATCATTGTAATTAGATCATTGTCCGACGTCGGACACTTATATTTTTCTTTATTTATAGTCTAGTTAACCCACTTATTCACTGCGTACTAACGCTACATAAAGA
>JBDLIZ010000534.1:0-4480 GCA_039714615.1 Pseudomonadota bacterium
TATGGTCCGCCGGGGCTGGCGGCCAATATCGAGGGTCTCATCGGCGGGATTCACTGGGATCGGATCGGCAGCCGGGGGCCCATGTTCGATGTGACGGAGCTGCACGGCAGCCGTCTGAAAAGATACCGTCTGCAGGCTGGCCTGGAGGGTCACCACTTCCTCGGTGAAGAGACAATCCAAGAGGCCGTGCTGCTGGAGGAGTCCGCTTTCCGGGTGCGCGCCGTTACCCTGGATCACGGCACACCGGTGTTGGCCTTTGCTTATGAGCCGGCCACCCAGTTCAATGTGCGCAAGGAACGGTTGCTTGAGCGGCAACTGGAACCCGGTCCCTGGCTGAATGAGCTGAAGGAGTGCCTCCATGCCGGTGACGAGGGCGCCCGTATCTCGCTGCCGGATGGCAGCCAACAGAGCGTGGCCCGGCTGGCCAACGAACTGATCCTGGCGACCCTGGGCAGCAAGCTGGTCTATGCCACGGACTTTGCGGATACCGCCGCTAACCGGCAGCAGCTTCAGGCATTGGCGCAGCGGGCGCACACCCTGTTTTGCGAGGCCAGCTTTCTGCAACAGGAGTCGGAGCAGGCCCGGCGCACCGGCCATCTGACGACCCGGGCCTGTGGAGAGATTGCAAATCAGGCAAAGGTTCAGCACCTGATACCTTTTCACTTTTCACGGCGTTATGAGGAGCAACCCTGGCGGATCTATCGAGAGATAGGGGCTGTCTGCCCACAGCTGGTGATACCGAGACAGGGCTAGCGTCGGACTCAACCATAGGCCCAGATAGAAGTCACTCAATCCATCCTGATCATTGTATCTCCTAAGCAAGATTCAAAGTAAGCGCTCACATTGAGGGTAGGTGAATGACCCATGACAAACGCTTCGTGTGTCCATATATTATTTCCGATATTTGTTAATATCGGAATATTGATAGAGGGCTGATATTAGGCTAGGATTGAGCCATTCGCCACCACATACAGTCGTATTTAATGAACCCAGCACGTGAGCCGCCAGCCCCTATCGTCGACAACCTGGCCTATATCAGCAATCCATTTAAACAGCGTGAGTTTTCCGCCAAGGCGTTCATTGGGGCTATGGAGCTAGCCGGCAGCGATCGCGATCTTGAGTACGCCCTGAAGTTTCTCTACAGCTACAACGGCAGCACCGCGACCTTCAACAGCTATCGCAGAGAGATCGAACGTCTGCTGCAATGGTCATGGCGTATCGAACGCTCCGCGGCCATCAAGCTGAGACGCGAACACATTGAGGAGTTCGTGCGCTTCTGCATCGATCCGCCGCTGGCCTGGATCGGCACCAAAAACGTGGCCCGCTTCAAGGACAAGGATGGCCAGCGGATTCCCAGTGATGACTGGCGGCCATTTGTGGCGTCTGTTTCCAAATCGGAATACAAAGGCGGCGCAAAACCCAATACACGACACTTTTTTCCCTCTCAGGCCGCCATCAAGGCCACCTTTACCGCGCTCTCTTCTTTCTACAAATACCTGGTGCAGGAAGACCTCATCGAGGCCAATCCCGTCT
Organism: Pseudomonadota bacterium; assembly: GCA_039714615.1. GTDB lineage: Bacteria > Pseudomonadota > Gammaproteobacteria > JAAEPA01 > JAAEPA01 > JAAEPA01. The sequence continues at coordinate 1,534 of JBDLIZ010000534.1, forward strand.
CCCTGATCCGCCAGAAAAGCAAGTTTGTCCGCAAGGATCATCTGCGTCCTGCTGTAAGAAGAATCAGTAACTTACAGTGGGATTATGTAGTAGAAACTGCGGAGATGATGGCGGATGAAAGTCCGGAAAAACATGAGCGGACACTCTTTATCATGAATTGTCTGTTTGCCATGTACCTGCGTATCTCGGAACTGGTGGCCGACGAGCGCTCCAGGCCTGTGATGGGTGATTTCCGCAGGGATCATGATGGACACTGGTGGTTTCATGTAACAGGAAAAGGCAATAAAAACAGAACGATAACCGTATGTGATGCGATGTTGGTTGCACTCAAACGCTACCGGAAATCCCTTGGTCTGCCCCTTCTGCCAACCCCGGGCGAGCAGATCCCGTTGATCTCGAAGAAACGCGGCAAGGGACCGATGACCAGCTCAAGGAATATCCGCAACATCGTCCAGGCCTGTTTCGATGTCTCCCATGAAAGGATGTGCCAGGAAGGTCTTGAGGAGGATGCGGGCGAACTCAAGGCCGCTACAGTTCACTGGTTGCGGCATACGGGCATCTCCGAGGACGTCAAATTCCGCCCCCGGGAACATGTGCGTGACGATGCCGGGCATGCCAGCATGGCCACCACAGACCGCTATATCGAGTCGGATATGCGCGAACGGCACCTCTCGGGAAAGAAAAAAAGGATTAAGGATATATAGTATATACAATAAGATACATGGATTATTAAATCTATAATATATTCTTTACAATAACTAAACTTAAGATTAATCAATAACCAGGATACGGCCGTGACCCAACCTTCCAAGCGCGAAGCGACTTATGAAGACATTCTTACCCTCCCGGAAAACCAGGTGGGTGAGATCCTTTTCGGGCAACTGCACACTCATCCACGCCCCGCGCCCAAGCATGCTCAGGCTTATTCCGCGCTTGGGTACTCTCTAGGTGGTCCCTTCAGCGGTGGCATCGGTGGCCCCGGTGGCTGGTGGATCATCGATGAACCGGAACAGCACCTGGGTGAAAATATCATCGTACCTGATCTTGCCGGCTGGCGCCGCGAGCGCATGCCTCAACTGCCCGAGACCGCCTGGTTCGAACTCGCCCCAGACTGGGTCTGCGAGATCCTGTCCCCCTCAACGGCCCGTACCGACCGCGCCCTGAAGATGCCGATCTATGCCCGGGAACGCGTGCCCCATCTCTGGTTGGTCGACCCGGATGCACGCACCCTTGAGAACTATCGACTGCAGGATGACGGACATTGGTTGTTGCTCCAAACCCTCAAGGAAGACGACCCGGTCCAGCAACCACCGTTCGAAGCGGTGAGTTTTTCGCTGGCGAGCCTTTGGGCATAATCATAGCCTCTGAGCTCTCAATGTAATCGAGAGACAAATCCTCTTCCCTGGTCACCTTAGTATCTCTGTGGATTCTAGCAAGGTAATATCATAAGTTAAGTATCTGCAAATATTCAATTCATATAATTCAATAAGTAATGAATCATATCTCAAGTATATTCAAGAGTAATGTTTGACCTTCTGATAAGGCTTGCAATCGTTTTTCATTTTTCGTAATAATCAGGTTGAAGATGGATGGCGTTTTTTTAACCCTTCCCTCCTCTCCCCTATGTGATGATCACAACTCCTCTCTAGGAGCAGGGGTGTCTATAACAACAGATTTGTCATAAAAAAACTGAGGGATGTTAAATGTCGTGGTTGTTTTGGCGGCGACCGGTTATTAGCTTATATCAGCCAGACGCAGATACCGTTTCCCTGGTTGTTGAAGGACAGCGTGAAGCCTGGCCAATGAAAAGGGATCATCGAGGCAACTGGGCATCCAAGCTACCTCTCTCCTATCGTGACCTGCATGGCCGCGCTTACCACTTTGAGGTCCGCTGCAATGAAGATACCTATTGTATCGCGGATCCCTTGGCCCACCGCACCGAGCGTCACAAGAAAGGCTTGGTATCCTATTTCAGCGACCTGGCATATCGGTTTGAACATCCTCGCTTCCGTGCCCCGGCCATGCACGATATCGTCATCTATGAGGCCCACCTCCCGGCCCTCAGTCGGCATGAGAGCGCCGAGGTTGTAAACGAAAGCCATCGCGGTACCTATCTGGGGGCCTGCTCACCTGCCGTTCTGGGTCATCTGCAGCGACTCAAGGTGGCCGTGGAATTCCTGCCTCTGCACGCCCATAGCAAGACACTGGGCCAGGACTGGGGCTATTTTTCCACCTCGTTTCGCGCCATGAGGGGCAGCTATGCCCTGGATAAGCAAGAGGTCAATAAGGAGGTCATGGCACTGGTCGATGCCATGCACGGCCGGGGGATTCCCGTGCTGCTCGACGTGGTCTTCAATCATGGCGGTGAATTGCTGGTCAAGGCCTGGGGCGAGGATATCGTCTACCGGAGATACGAAAATGGGGCGTTCTGTCATGGCTCCGGGTGCGGTCCAACCATCCAAACCGAACACCCGGTGATCCGAGAATCGATCGTCCAAACCCTTGAGCATCTGGTAAAGAACTATCGCTTCGACGGATTCCGCTTCGATCTCGGGGCCCTGCATGACAAACAGACCCTGCTGGAGATCGACCGACGGCTGCCCGAGCGTATCTATCTTATCGCTGAACCCTGGGCATTGGGTGGAACAAAATGGGGCAAAGGTGATATGCGCAGAGATTTTGCGGCGACCCGTTGGGCCATCTGGAATGATGACTTTCGTGAAGCGGGTAGGACTTTTATCACAGGGCGTGGTGACCACCACAACCGGGACAGGCTGATGTGTGCCATCAAGGGTAGCCACATCCGAGATGGAGGCTGGGCGCTCAGACCCCAGCAATCCATTAACTATCTTTCCAGCCATGATGGACAGACCCTGGCGGACCTGGCGCAGGGAAACAAACAGCGCGTGTTTCTTGGGGTCATGCTGGTATTGACTTCGCAGGGTGT
>JBDLIZ010000535.1:0-4478 GCA_039714615.1 Pseudomonadota bacterium
AAATGGAACGTTTTTTTAAACGTGAATATGAACGCTGGGGCGGTAATAACAATCTCGTTGAAGATTACGGTGTAAGCTCATTTAAAGGTGAGATTGCAAAAAGAGAAACCCGTAATATATCTATTAATCACTATGATGAAGAGTATCAGGTCTACCTTGCTTTTCTTGATAACATTCATATGGCTTACACCATGGCTTACTATGGTGCGACCAGTGAATCACCCAAAATAGACGGTATATCATTAGAGCAGGCACAGATAAATAAATACAAATTACTGGCTGAACGCGCCGATATACAGGACGGGCAAACTATTCTGGATTTAGGCTGTGGCTTTGGTGGTTTGTCAAAATTTTTACTTAACACTTATCCCAATGTTAGAGTAGTCGGCATCAACCCAAGTGAAGTTCAAACAAATCATATTAAAAATGTGCTCATCGAAAAAGACGTTACATTTGATGACACTCGATTTGAACTATTAACCGCATTTTTTGATGATATTGAAGCCGATACGATTAAAGATAATTTTTTTGATAGAGTAATCTCAGTTGGCTTGTTGGAACATGTGACCAATATTGATTTATTACAAAAAATAATATCTCGTATATTAAAGTCTGGTGGTAAATGCTTACATCACTGTATTGTATCTTTTGACACTATACCTAATTATTTGAATTCTGAAGGCAGCCTGATGGGGCATTATTACCCTGGCGCACACATTTGGCCATTTAGTGAACCACAACGTCACACTACACACATAGAATATTCAGACAGCTGGTTTGTAAATGGGTTGAATTACTGGAAAACACTGGATGAATGGCATCAACGATTCTGGCAGGCTATTGAACAACTTTATCCGAAGTATATATCATTGGAAGAAGTAGAAGACTGGAATAAATATTTTAGTTTGTGTAAAACCATGTTTAGCCCAAATAAAGGAAACAGCTACGGTAATGGGCAATATTTATTTATAAAAAATTAAGCCAGCTTAATATTTCCATCCAGATTTGACCAATTATCTACATTATCTGCATCTAACAGCTTGCTCAATGTTATGCAAACTGACAAATACTATAACCCTCAAAGCAACGCGGAGCGAGTATTTATGCTGAACTTGTCGGTTACAGTATGTCGCCAGACGCTTTTGCATTTGGTGGGTTAAACGCAGTCATTGCGCTTAAATAATATACCTGAGCTTGAATATGAATACACGTTTATACAACGATTTACATAAAGAAGGCATTTATCAATATGGCTCAGATGAACTAAAGAATTTTGAAAAACAGCTGACTAAATATTTCAGCCGGGAATATAATCGCTACAAAGATAACGATAACCAATCGGCCACTATCAATCAGGGTCCATTAGCTCTCGCACCCGAAGATCTTGCAGACAATCACTACGATGAAGGATTATCCTTCTTTCAAAACTTTCTTGATGAAAAAACAATGTCATACACCATGGCATATTTTGATGAAATTCCAGACAAGGCACTTGCAAGCAACAAATCTCTTGAACAAGCACAGATAGATAAATTCGCATTGATCGCTCAAAGAATGAGGCTGAAAGGCGATGAAAAACTATTAAATTTTGGCTGTGGTTTTGGCTACTTTGAATCCTATCTGCTCAACACATATCCAGACTTACAAATTTCATCGCTCACTCACAGTAAAGATCAATATGATTTCATAATCAAACGTACAAAAGATTCTACCGATGCGCTTTCCTCAGAGAGATTCCACATATTCTTTGGTGAAATTGATAATAACAGCATCACACTTCTGGGCAGAGATAAATATGATGTAGTCAGTTCAGTTGGATTTATAGAGCACATTAACAATATAGAATGGCTTTTTGAAATAATTTCCGAACTACTGGTTGAGAAAGGTCGCATGTTTCATCATTTGATTGTATCCCGTGACCTGATACCTCAACTTCTTGATCCAAATCAGACTTTGATTGGAGAATATTTTCCCGGTGGTAAAGTTTTACCATTCACTACCTTGAAAAATAATTTCAATAATTTCACCATAGATGAAGCATGGTTTATCAACGGGATTAATTACTGGAAAACACTGGAGAAGTGGCATGCAAACTTCTGGCGGAATATGGCTCGGCTTTATCCGGAAGAAATGGATAGTGAAAGAGTGCGCTACTGGAACAATTATTTTGTACTGTGCAAAGCAATGTTTCTACCCGAGAACGGGTTAGCTTATGGTAATGGTCAATATCTTTTTTACAAAAAAGCTTAATTCAATCTTGTCGTAGAATTCCCTTGAATCGTCCCTGAAACCGGTTGCCCGTTCGCTTATGTTGCAGATTTGATACTTCCGTTTACGGTGGACTCCGTTAGCTCCCTATATCGATGCCACTGCTCAAAAATGAACCCTTTTCCGGGATCTGCTATGGGGTCAACGATATTCGACCAGATAGATCGCGGCACCTAGGACGATAAGCGCGATCTCAACGAGGGTGATCCACCAAAACATGTAGGTGATGCGCCGGCCGGATGGCTTCAGCCGCTGCCAGACGTTTTTCATATACCAGCGCCAGGGGGGGAGCCAGCGCCACTGCTTCCACATGATGAGGAATTTTTGCAGGTCCCCCGCCCAGGTGGTCAGGCTGCGGTCGACCTCTTGCTGGCGTGCCGCCAGTTCCGCTGCTGGCAGGGAGCGGTATTGCTCGTGGATGGTCAGTCTGGAGCCGAGCTCTGACGGTTCGATGGTGAAGCGCGTGTGCATCTTCAGGCCATTGTCATAATGCACTCTGAGTCCATCCGACTGCTTTTCAATATGAAGTCCGAGATCGAATTCAATGGGCTGTTCCCGGCTGAAGTTTTTTCCACAGAAACGGTAACGTCTGTCCGGCAGTGCTTCCCAGCGGCTGAATTCCAGATAGGGATTGATGCGAAACAGGCGCTCGACATCCTCATGGCAGAAGTGGATGAGCTCATTTGGCGTCAGCGGTGTATGGACCGCGGCCCAGGCGGCATCCTCCTCCTGGTCCACTGGCAAGGAGCTCTCGTTCACCGCTAAGCTTGCAGAATCAGACATGGGGATAGGGCACGATCAGCAGGGGTGAAGCGAGTCCGCGGACCAGCGGTTCCGGGGTCATGCGGGAACGCAGTCCAGTCTTTCCCTTGGGTCTTGGCGATCCCATCACCACCAGGTCGTAGTCTCCGTTCTGGCTGACCTCGAGCAAACAGGCTGCCGGCTTGCCGACCCTGACTTCCGCGCTATAGGCAATCTCCTGGGTTTCCGCCTCGCCCTGCAGTCGCTCCACATGCACACGAATCTCCTCCTCCAGTTCAGACTCCAGATAGTCACGGAAGCGGTTACGTGTTGAACCGTTATTCAGCCAGTCATCGCCTGTCATGCCTTTCCAGAAGTCCGGTACCACCACAAGATGATGGATGCGGCTTCCCTTGCTGCATATCTGGAAAGTCTTCTGTTCAGCCGCCCTGGCTCCCTCAGTGCCATGGCTGGCCAGTAGAACCCGGTTAGATAGATTCATTGTCAATATTACCACCCCCCCTGTGTCCACATGAAACAGACACAGGGGACATATTGTTTGGTGATTAGCCCACTGTCTCAGCAGGGCCTCGGGGTGGGGATAGGCTGTCGAAACACGCTGTAAATACGTCCGTGTACGCTCCACGGCGGCATCCATGCCACCGAGGGTTCCGCCTACCTACCCCCACCGCCCTTTCGTGGGTACCAACTGAAAGACGGGGCTAATCACCTACTATTTACACCAGGGCGTAGACACCTATGGCGATGATGAGGGCACACACCAGTGCCATGAAATCTTCCCTTCGATCACTGCCAAAAATCGACAGGGCGGAGCCACGCTGGAATTTGGGTTGCGCTTCGGATTCAGTGTTCATGCTTCATTCTCCCCGTTAAACCTTATCAGCTATCAACAATACGACCACAATCAGTGAGAGTACCGCCTTGGTGAACCCCACGATGCCGCCAATCACTGCCGGTTGGCCGCCGGCCTGCCTCATGGCGCCCACGGTAATCTGCATACCCAGACCGACCAGGCCGAAGGCAAACAGCCAGGTGATCCATTTTCTGAACGCCTTGATCTTCTTGGCGGTATGGCGCACCGCCTTGTGGGACTTTTTAAGGATCTTGTTGGCGTCTTTGGCTATGATCTTGGCGTTGTAGAGACCCCGCAGCGCATCGTCATCGTCGATGGACATGACCTTGCCGTTATCGATCAGGCGGCGCAGGGCACCCTTGCGATCATCCCGCTGGACCTTAGTGAACTCACTCTCCAGCACCCCCTGCTGCTCGGCGCTGAGCAGGTTTTTCTCCTTGAAACCCGACTCGGCCGTGTTGCCGAAAAATTTGCCTTTGTAGTGGTTGGCCGGTGAGAAGATACCAGTGGTGGAGAGGGCGAACATCAGGATGAAACCCACGACGAACATGGGAAACTTCTCGAAGATCACCCGTCCCACATTGACCTGCTCGGC